>JBBRIO010000248.1:0-7497 GCA_038220855.1 Bryobacterales bacterium
CGGGGGCTCCGAAAGCGTTGACGGCTTCGAGAGTGGCGAGGGCGCCGGCCTGATCGCTGTTGTAGTTGACGACGATGGTGGCGCCGTGGCGGGCGAGTTCGAGGGCGATTCCGCGGCCGACGCCTTTGCTGGAACCGGTGATGAGAGCGACCTTTCCGGAGAGTGGGAGAGCCATACTTTATTTGTAACTAAATTTCGCTTGCCCCATCCGTGTTATTAATCGGACACTGAGACTTTGCGAGGGAACTCTACCGTTGAACTTGAATTTAGCTGAAGGCCAGAAGCGAATGGATCCGACGGAGCGTTGGACGACGACCGACGCTTCGGAGCTGTATGACGTACCGGCATGGGGGAAGGGCTACTTCTCCGTGGGCGCGAACGGACACCTGTACGTGCACCCGAACAAAGAGGCCAACCGGAGTGTGGACCTTAAACAGTTGGTGGATACGCTGGTGATGCGGGGGATTAACCCGCCGATCCTGATCCGATTTGGAGAGATTTTACAGAACCGTCTAGCGGACCTGCACGGAGCGTTTCGGACGGCGATCAACGAGCATAGCTACAAGGGCGAGTACCGGTGCGTGTTTCCGATCAAGGTGAACCAGCAGCGGCAGGTGGTGGAAGAGGTTCTTGAGTATGGCAAGCCGTTTGGCTATGGGTTGGAAGCGGGTTCGAAGCCGGAATTGATGGCGGTGATGGCGATAGCGGACAACGCGACGCCGATCCTGTGCAATGGCTTTAAGGACGATGAGTACATCGAACTGGCGATGATGGCCCGGAAGATTGGGCGGAACATTACGCCGGTGGTGGAGAAGTATACCGAGCTCGATTTGATTTTGAAGCACGCCAAGCTAATGGGGGTTCGGCCGTCGATTGGGATCCGGTTGAAGCTGGCCAGCCGCGGCAGCGGACGGTGGAAATCGTCGGGCGGCTACCGGTCGAAGTTTGGGTTGACGGTGAGCGAAGCGCTGCGGGCGCTGGACCAGTTGAAGAGCGAGGGGATGGCGGATTGCCTGAAGCTGGTGCACTTCCATTTGGGCAGCCAGATTACGAACATCCGCCAGATAAAAGGGGCCGTGATTGAGGCTTCGCGGATCTACACGGAGCTTGTGAAATCCGGGGCCGGGCTCGAGTTCATCGACGTCGGCGGCGGGCTGGGCATTGACTACGACGGGTCGCAGACGGACTTTGAATCGAGCGTGAACTATACGCTGCAAGAGTACGCCAACGACGTGGTGTACCACATCCAGAACGTGTGCGATGAGGCCGAAGTGGCGCATCCGACGATCATCACGGAGAGTGGCCGGGCGGTAGCGGCGTATCACTCGATGTTGATCTTCAATGTGCTGGGAGTGAGCGGGTTTGGGGAAGAGGCCATTCCGAACGAGATTTCGGACGAGTTCGAGCAGCCGCTGATTGACCTGCACCAGACGTTTCGGAACGTGTCGGCGAAGAACCTGTTGGAGGGTTTTCATGACGCACAAGGGGCGTTGGATTCGGCGTTGAACCTGTTCAGCCTGGGCTACCTGCCATTGACGCAGCGGAGCATGGCCGAGAACATGTACTGGGCGATTTGCCGCAAGATCCTGAAGTTATCAAAGGAACTGGAGTATTTGCCGGAGGAGTTGGAGGGGCTCGAGAGCATGCTTTCGGACACCTACTTCTGTAACTTTTCGTTGTTCCAGAGCATGCCGGATAGCTGGGCGATCAAGCAGCTTTTCCCGGTGATGCCGATTCACCGGTTGGAGCAGACGCCGACGCATCACGCGGTTTTGGGTGATATCTCGTGCGATTCGGACGGGAAGATTGACCGGTTTATTGATCGACGGGACGTGAAGAACACACTGGCGCTGCATGAGTTCAAGGGCGGGGAGACGTACTACTTAGGGGCGTTTCTGGTGGGGGCGTACCAGGAGATTCTGGGCGACCTGCATAATTTGCTGGGGGATACGAATGCGGTGCATGTGCAGTTGAGTGAGACGGGCGAGATCATCCTGGACCATGTGATTGCGGGCGATACGGTGCGCGAGGTGCTGGATTATGTGCAGTTCAGTTCGAAGGCGCTGATTGAGTCGTTCCGGCAGGACGTGGAGAAGGCGGTCCGCGATGGCAAGCTTGGGTACGAGGAAGCGGGGCGGATGCTGCGGTTCTACGAGGACGGGATCCACGGGTATACGTACCTGGAGTCGGTTGAGTAATGAAGCTGCTCGTCTTTTCGGACATTCATAACGACAAGCAGGCGTTGCAGAAGTTGATGGCGATTGAGGCTGACGTGTATGTGTGTGCGGGGGACTTGGTGAGTTGGGCACGGGGCTTGGATGCGATGGGCGAGATTCTGAAGCCCCGTGCGGACCGGATGTATGTGTTGCCGGGGAACCATGAGTCCGAGGCTGATATTGCGGGCTTGTGCGAGCGGTTTGGGTTTACGGCGTTGCATGGGAAGTCGATCGAGGTGGATGGGGTGCATATTGCGGGGTTGGGGTACTCGAACCGGACGCCGTTTGATACGCCGGGGGAGTATACGGAGGCGGAGTTGGCGGAACGGCTAGGGGCGTTCGCGGGGTTGGAGCCGATGGTGCTGATTTGCCACTGTCCGCCGGAGGATACGCCGCTGGACGGGGTGAAGGAAGGGGCGCATTTCGGGAGCCCGGCAGTGAAGGAGTTTTTGGAGAAGTATGAGCCGGTGCGGTTCTTCTCGGGGCATATTCATGAGACCGAGGGGGTGGACTGCATGATTGGGCATACGCGGGGGGCGAATGCGGGGAAGAAGGGCTACTTGTTGGACCTTGCTTTGCTGACGGCTTAGGCTGGGCGGGTGGCGCTCTGGATGGCGGTTACGAGATGGTGGAAGCTGATGGAGCGAGTGTTGCTGAGGTCGAGATGGGGTGCGATGGCTCGGGAGCCGGCGATTTTCTGGTAGCGATGGCCGGTTAGTTTTTCGAGTTCCTGGGCTGCGTTGCCGAGATTGTCGGGCTTTCTGTACTTGGCCTGCGCTTGCTTCAGAGCCAGTCGGGGGATGGCAAGGCCGGGTTCCACTGCCTTTAAATCGGCCAGATAGAAGGCTTCGAGTTCGTGGCAGGCGATGCGGATTACTGCTTTTTTGCCAGCATGTTTGCAGATGGCGGCGAGATCGGCCTTCAGTATTTTGCAGTCGGAACTGTCTTGATCTCTCAAGACGATGAAGCGAGCGCGCGGGTTTAGGTAGCCGCGTAGTCTACGTTCCAGGTTCTTGTCCAGGTGTTGCTTACCTTCGAAGACGATGTAGCGGGTTGCTATGTTCGCCTGGTCGAGTTTCAGGTTGGCGACGATGGACTGGAGCATGACTTTGGCGGATTCTTCCTCTAGGAAGAAAACCAGCTCATTCACGCCGGGTCGACTCCGGGGAAGAATCCCTGTTTCCAGAGGTATCCCATCTGGTCACCTTCGCTCATATACCTGGTAAGCTGGGGGTCGTCTTTGGCGCGTTTGATCTGGGAGACTCCGGCAGCTTTGACGAGCCAGAAGACTTCGTCGAGCTTGGTTGAGTTTAGTAGATCGGGCGAGTGGGTGGAGACCATGACCTGCGCGCCCCGGCGAGCGTAGTCTCGGAACTCTTCGGCGAGTCCTCCCATTAGGGTCGGGTAGAGCTGGTTTTCAGGTTCTTCGATGCATAGAAGGGGATGTGGCTTTGGATCGTGCAGGAGGACGAGGTAGGCAAACATCTTGATCGTTCCATCGGATACGTAACGGTCGAGGAAGGGTGTCTTGAAGGTTCCGTCCCGGAAGCGGAGGATCAGGTAGCCGTCCTGGGTTAGTTCCGGCTCAACGGTGCTGACGCCGGGCACTCGCACCCGCATTCGAGTGAGGATGGTTTCGAACTGTGGCCGATAGTTTTCAAAGAGGTACTGGGCCACCCGAGGGAGATTGTCGCCGGTTTCAGATAGGTGTTCGATGGTGCCGGCGGCCTCCTTCCGACCCCGTGCGGCGGTTATGTGGAAGTCGGAGACATGCCAGTTTTCCAGGAGAAGCCGAAAGGCGCTGGCCGCCCTGAAGCGTTCGAACTGTCCGAGGCCTTTAATAGCGAGGATGTCGGGAGATTCGAGCCGTTGTTCTTCTCGGGTTAGTTCCTCGTCTGACTTGTCGAAGTCTTCCTCATTGCGGATCGCGAAGCCGAATCCCTTGCTGAAATCCAGGGAGTAGAAGGGTGCCCCATAGCGGCCGCGCTTGTACCGAAGGAACTCTCGATTGACAATCGGGCGGGTGCCGTCGAGGCCGATATCGAGATGGTAAGTGACCAAGCGCTGGCGGCCAGCGATTTCCAAGGTGACTTGTAGCTCGAATATGATTGACTCGGTCTCATTACCCCGGGTGACCACTTCGTGAAATCGTCCTCTGGTATCCAGGGCTTGGCGAACGTTGCCGCAGAGGGCGTCTCGAAGGAAGCCAAAGACGTCGAAGAGAGTGGACTTGCCGGTACCGTTGGCACCTACGATTACGAGAAACGGCGGGAGCTCAGTGAGATGAATGTCCTGGAGCGCCTTGTAGTTTTTGATCTTTATGCTCTTGAGTTGCATGGGATGGTGAACAGATCAGGGGTTGGGCTAGGAGGACGTTGCTCGATAGCGATGGCGCGGGTGGCGAACAAATTCATCTTCTTCACTATATCGCGGCGGGTCCAGAGGGCCTGGGTTCGTTTTTCTGCTCGGGCGGCGTTAGCGATTGCATCGGCGACAAGAAATGCGGCTCTTGCTTGACTGGGGGATGGTTACGGCCGTCTTTAACATCTGCTATTTTCTCGTAATGGACCTTGGTTCGTCGTTTCATAGTGCGCTTCCCGGCTGGCGGCGGTCCATCGCCGGCTTAGCGATCGTGGCTTTGGCGTGTAAGTTGGCACTGGCTTGGTGCACCGCCGGCACCAATGACATGCGTACTTGGGAGGCCGATCTGCAGGTGATCACCGCCGAAGGGGGCTCCGCCGTGTACAAGGAATTTGTACCGATCTATGAGAGCGGTATGGTGACGCATACGCAGGTTTTCAACCATCCTCCGATGATGATCTCCGTTCTGAGGGTCTGGGGTTGGCTGGCGGATCAGACGGGAGTTCCATTCCGTTTTTGGCTCAGGGCTACGTCGTCGCTCGCCGATTTGGGGACGCTGGCCCTGCTCTATTTGGCGGCTAGCCGGGGCGTCTGGCGGATCGGCGGCCCGGCGCTCTGCGTGCTGGCCGCCAGCCCGGTTGCCATTTTCGTCTCCGGGTTCCATGGCAATACCGATCCGATCCTAACTTTCCTGATCGTGGGTTCGGCCTTTCTGATCGAGGGCGGTGATCATGTGGCCGGCAGCGGGTTGCTGCTGGGTCTTGCGATGGAGATCAAGATAGTTCCGCTGTTGCTGGTCCCGGCTATACTGCTGATGCTGCCGTCGTACCGGCAGCGGGTGATCTGGTGCGCTAGTGCGGCGTGTACAGCGTTGCTGCCGGCGGTGCCTTATTGGCTCGTGGCACGGGGAATGTTGAAGAACATCTTTGGCTACGGGAGTGATGCAGGGGTGTGGGGTTTTTCCTATCTCCACGGAGCGCTCCATTTGCCCCACCCTTACGGCTTCAACTTAGCCTTGAAATGGGTAATGTTGGGTTCGATCGTCGCGGTCGCGGTTTGGTACAGCCTACGGCCGTATCCCGTGAATCTGTTTCATCGGTGGGGCACCACGATGTTTCTTCTGTTGGGCGCGGCGCCCGGCTTTGGCATCCAGTACCTGGCTTGGTTGTCACCGTGGCCGGCCGCAATCGGGCTTCGCGCGATGGTGCTTTATCACGCGACCTCCGGGCTCTTCGTTGCGGTTGTCTATACGTTATGGTCTGGCGGAATTCCGTGGGACTATGCCAATGCTTACCGGACGAGTTGGTATGGCTGGATGCATGTTCCGCACTTGATGGCGTGGGTTACGATTGTGGCAACTACACTCGTTTTTCTGTTTACTGGTTCGCTTTTTGCCAGGCAGCCATCGGAATCGATGCAGCGGTTAGCTTTTCGAGCAATTCGTTAACTTCGTAACTCGGGGAAAGTTCGGCCGTAAGTTCTGTATTTTGTTTCATTTCCGTCAGCCAGTGGGGCGACCGGTAGCTGGGTTCATTTTTTGCGTGGTTGGGGTGGGCGATCAGTTCGGCCACCACTTCCCGGTTCGGGCGGTGGTGCTCTATCCCGCTATCTTTGGGCTCTTCGCCGCAGTTGTGTCTACGCTCTGGTCTGCCGGAGCTCCGTGAGATTAGTAGGTTACGTTGGGTTTCCTGTTTACTGGTTCGCTTTTTGCTAGGCAGCCTTCGGAATCGACGCGGCGGTTAGCTTTTCGATCAATTCGTTACGTTCATAACTCGGGGCAATTTCGGTCGTAAGGTCCTTGTTTTGAGTAATTTCCGCCAGCTAGTGGGGCGACCGGCAGCTGGGTTCGTTTTTTGGGTGGTTGGGGTGGGCGATCAGTTCGGCCACCACTTCCCGGTTCGGGCGGTGGTGCTCTATCCCGCGATCTTTGGGCTCTTCGCCGCAGTTGTGTCTACGCTCTGGTCTGCTGGGAGCTCCGTGAGATTAGTAGGTTACGTTGGGGTTCCTGTTTCCTGGTTCGCTTTTTGCCAGGCAGCCTTCGGAATCGATGCAGCCGTAAGCTTTTCGAGCAGTTCGTTGACATCGTAACCAGGGGCGATTTCGGCCATAAGTCCCTCATTAAGAATCATTTCCGCGACCCAGTGGGGCAACTCGTGGCTGGGTTCGTTTTTTGCGCGCTCGGCGTGGGCGATCACTTCGGCCACCACTTCTGGAGGCGGCAGCGGCTCTTCGCCTACGTTCGCATCCGCGTCGTGATTCACCGGTTCCGGCGGTACGACGGGGAAATCCTTGCGGGTTAGTTTGAGGAGTTTTTGATAGCCGGCGTACGCACCCAGGTGCGCCTTTTTATCCCGCTGGAGAGAACGCCACAGCTTGTCCTTCTGGAGACCCTGCTCATAGGCGAATAGTTCGCGGTCTGGATCCGAGAGATTTGCATAAGCGCGAATCACATCGTCGATACCCCGTTGGCGCGCATGGGTTTCGAGGGAAATTGTCCGTTCGAGCTGGAAGAGTTCGACGCTCATGTGGCGAACCAGGGTCTGTTCGCAGCCCGATTCGGGCAGGTATTGTTTTACGTGCTTCTGATAAAGCCGGAGATAGGCCTGACGGCAATCTGTCGAAAGCAGGGCGATGCACTCGGGCAGCTCTTCCTTGTGGATGGCCAAATGTGCCCCGGTTGTGATGCCGTTGAGGGAGCTGATGTACTTGCCGGTGATAGACACCGGGCCGTTGCTTTTGGTGCCGTTTTCCCGGGCTATTTCGGCGCGCCGGGCCTTTTGGTCTTCGGTCATGATGACTCCTTCCGCTGGGGGTATAGAAAAGAAAAAGCGCCTGTTCCCTGGAGTGGGGACAAGCGCTTCCTCAGTTGTAATCTACAACGACGGAGGAACTGAAATGGGTCCAGGTCCGGCGGGTCAAA
>JBBRIO010000249.1:0-7484 GCA_038220855.1 Bryobacterales bacterium
TTAACGATGATGGCCGGCTACCCTTGGTTTACCGATTGGGGCCGCGATACCTTTATCGCGATGCCGGGCCTGCTGATTGAGTCTGGACGGTTGGCCGAAGCGAAAGAGATCTTCAACGGGTTTTTAGAACACCGGCGGCAAGGGCTGTTGCCGAATCGATTCAGCGACGCGGGACAGGAGCCGGAGTACAACACGGCCGATGCAACGCTTTGGGCGTTCGAGGCGGCCCAGCATCTGTGGGCCGCCGGCGAGACCGAGTGGGTCGAGACGGTTTTCTATCCCATAGGCCGCGAGATTATCGAATGGCATGAACGCGGGACCCTGTTTGAGATCGGGATGGACCCGGCCGATGGGCTCCTGCATTGTGGCAACGAGCAGACGCAGTTGACGTGGATGGACGCCCGTAGCGACGGCCAGCCGGTCACGCCGCGGCACGGCAAGCCGGTGGAGATCAATGCCCTTTGGTACAACGCGCTGCGGCTGATGGCCGGATGGGCGGAGCGGTTGGGCGATGATGCGCGGCGAATGAAGTACGCGGGGTTGGCCGATTGGGTGGGGCGCAGCTTTGTCTCGACCTACTGGAGCGACGGCGGCATGTGCCTGTTGGACCGCCCGGGCTCGGCCGAAATCCGCCCCAATCAGATTCTCGCGGTGGCCTTGACGCATCCGTTGCTTGACCCGGCGCGGCGGCGTGAACTGCTGCTCACGGTTCGGCTGCACCTGGTGACGCCGTTCGGACTGCGGACGTTATCGCCGGAAGATCCGGCGTATCGAGGCCGCTATAGCGGTGGCCCAGCGGAGCGGGACGCGGCTTATCACCAAGGTACCGTGTGGCCATGGTTAGCGGCTCCGTTTGCGCTGGCCTGGGAGCGGGAGTTCTGGGAGCCATTTCCCTTCCCCGAGCTAGAGAAAGAACTGGAACAAGGTTGCCTCGGCCAGATCGCCGAGATCTACGATGGCGACCCGCCGCACAAACGCCGTGGCGCGCCGGCGCAGGCGTGGAGTATGGCCGCTCTCTTAATGCTCAGGGCTTACCGGCGCCCGCGGCCTTCGTAGCCCGGGGTGGCGTTTCGTCATCAAGGGCGCGCAGCCATTCGGCATCGTGACCGAACAGTTCGAGCGCCATGTAAGCCGTCTGCGAGAAGTACTCTCCGAGAATGGAGTTCTCTTCGCCGAGGGCGGCCAACTGGCGACGGACCGCTTCCAGGTCCCGTTGGGGGAGCACGCCGGTCCAGCCTTGGCGGCCGGCTTTTTGCCAGGCGCGAATGGTCTGCAGCAGCGTCCGTTCGGCGATGACGGCGGCGTCTTTCGGATCGAGGCCGGCCTTGCGAAAGCAGTCGACGGCGGCGGCCAGCAGGGGCGTGGCCAGGGTGCCCGTGAACGCGAGGCCCGCCGAGAACACCTGTTTCTTGCCGGGTTCGAGGACGTAGAGGTAGGCTTGGCAGCCAGTAAGAAATCGCTTCAGTTTACGCAAGGCGAGCGGATTCCCCTCCCCACAAAATCGAAGATCGGCAAAACCGTCGAGCGGATCGAGACTGGCCACTTCCGCACCGAGGTGGGCAAAGGCCGCCAGGTCGTTGCTATCAAAATGGGAGTCGAACAGGACGATGGCCCGTTTGGACCAATCGAGGCCCGCGCTGTGGGCGAGTTCGAGCAGCGCGGGGAGGGCTGGCTCGGGACCGGAGACGAGGATCAGCGATGCTTCGTCCATCTTTTTGGGGGTGGCATGATGCCCGGCCTTCAGTCCGTTCGCGATGCGGCTGGCGACGCGCAGCGAGGCGGCCGTGACAGGGCCAAGCTGAGCGTGAAGTCCCGGTAAGCGAGCAAGCGCCGGGCTCACAGGGCCGGCGGCGATCAGGCCGACCCAGGGCGATGATGTCATTACTCAGGTAATCTTAACGCTTTAATACGGTCGCGATATTGGGCCGCCTTTTCGAACTCAAAATTGCGGGCCGCTTCGCGCATTTTCTCTTCGAGGTCGGGGATGAGTTGCTCCTTCTGCGCCGCCGTCAGGTGAGCGGTAGGCTCCTCGGGCTCAATCGGAACGTCAACGTAGTCGGCGGCGGCAATGCGAACCAGCATCATGTCAATCGGCTTCCGAATCGACTCGGGCGTGATTCCGTTGGCTTCGTTGTAATCGCTCTGAATGCGGCGGCGGCGCGACGTCTCATCAAGGGCGCGTTTCATCGAATCGGTCAACACGTCCGCATACAGAATCGCTCTTCCGTTCAGGTTGCGGGCGGCTCGACCGATGGTTTGAATCAACGCACCGGCAGAACGAAGGAACCCTTCCTTGTCGGCATCGAGAATGGCGACCAGGGAGACCTCGGGAAGGTCGAGGCCTTCCCGCAGCAGGTTCACGCCGATGAGGACATCGTAGATGCCCAAGCGCAGGTCGCGCAAGATCTTGATCCGATCCAGCGTCGTGACTTCCGAATGGAGCCACGCGCACTTCACCCCGACCTCGGCGTAGTAACCGGACAGATCTTCGGCCATCCGCTTGGTGAGCGTCGTGATCAACGTCCGCTCGCTTAACGCGGTCCGTTTGCGGATCTCGCCAAGCAGATCGTCGACCTGACCCTTGATGGGTCGAATCTCCACCGGCGGGTCAATGAGCCCGGTGGGGCGGATGATCTGTTCGACAAATTCGCCGTGAGTTTTTTGTAGCTCGTATGGCCCCGGCGTGGCACTGATATAGAGCACTTGGTTCACCCGGTTTTCGAACTCTTCGAAGGTCAACGGCCGGTTGTCGAGCGCGCTGGGCAGCCGGAATCCGAAGTTAACCAGGGTCTCTTTACGCGAGCGATCGCCGCCCCACATGCCCCGCAACTGCGGCATCGATTGGTGGCTTTCGTCGACGAAAATCAGATGATCGTGCGGCAGGTAGTCGAGCAGCGTTGGCGGCGCTTCGCCCGGGAGACGCCCGGAAAAATGGCGCGAGTAGTTTTCAATGCCATGGCAAAAACCGATCGTCTTGATCATCTCGAGGTCGAACTTAGTGCGCTGCCAAAGCCGTTGCGCCTCGATCAGTTTGCCCTGCTTTTCGAGTTCCACCTTCCACCAGTCGAGTTCATCGGCGATGGTTGCCATGGCGCGTTCCTTCATGTCGCCGCTCATGACGTAGTGGGTCTTCGGGTAGATCGGCAGGCGCGAAAGCGTCTGGTGAACCTTGCCCGTCAAGGGGTCGATCTGCGAAAGGGCGTCAATTTCGTCGCCCCACAATTCAATGCGGTAGGCGAACTCGTCGTAGGACGGATAGACTTCCACCACGTCGCCTCGGACGCGAAAACGGCCGCGGGAGAAATCGAGGTCGTTCCGTTCATAGAGCAACTCCACCAGCTTGCCGAGCAGCTCTTTGCGGGGAATTTGCTGGCCTTTTTCGAGCAGCAGCAGCATGCCGTAGTAGGCTTCCGGCGAACCGATACCATAGATACAACTGACGCTGGCGATGATGACGACGTCGCGGCGTTCAAACAGAGAGCGGGTGGCGGCCAGGCGTAGCCGGTCAAGTTCGTCGTTGACGGTGGACTCTTTTTCGATGTATGTATCGCCGGCCGGGATGTAGGCTTCCGGCTGATAGTAGTCGTAGTAACTGACGAAGTATTCGACGGCGTTATCGGGAAAAAACGTTTTGAACTCGTGATAAAGCTGCGCCGCGAGGGTCTTGTTATGGGCCAGGATCAGCGCCGGGCGGTTGCACTGCTCGATGACTTTGGCCATCGTGTACGTCTTGCCGGAGCCGGTGACGCCGAGCAGCACCTGATGCCGGGCGCCATCAATGACGCCGCGGGACAGCGCGTCGATAGCCTGTTGTTGGTCGCCCTTGGGCGAGTAGGGGACGGCGACGCGGAAGGACATCTTCCTAGTCTATCGGGCTTGGGCGAGACGTTCGCGTTCGGCGTTGTACTCGCAGCCAAACAGGGCGATCGCGGCGAGTAGATACATCCAAACGAGCATCGCGATGACTCCGCCGACCGTGCCGTACATCACGTTATAGTCGGCCAGATTTTGGACGTACCAACTGAAGATGAGCGTCACGATGAACCAGAGCGTGGAAGCGATCCAGGCACCCGGCCAGACGTCTCTCCAGCGCATAGGGCGATTGGGGGCGATGAAATAAAGCAGGGCCACCACCAGCACCACCGAGCAGAAGGATACGGCGAAAGTGAGGCCTTGGGCCAACGTCCGAAACAGCCCATCGGCCGGCAGGAACTCGCTTTGCAGGCGGGCCCCAAACAGGATAACGACGGATGCTGCTACCCCCGGCACGGCAGCCACGAACACGAGCACCATCGCGACTAGCCGGTCGCGCACGATGCCTCGGCCAGTGGGCAGGCGATAGGCGGCTCGAAAGCCCTCCATCAGGGATTCCATCAACGAGGCCGCCGCCCACACCGAGAGCAGCGTCGCGCCAATGATCAGCCAAAGGGGGCGCTGGCCGCGCGCGGTGAACTGGTACTGCACCATGTCGGCCGTCCCCGGCGGAACGACTTGCAGCAGGAAGCGGACCAGGTATTTACTGACGGCTTCGGCGTTAGCTTGCACGAGGATGGCGGCCAGCGAAGAAAGCAGCGGAAAAAGGCTGAGCAAACCGGAGTAGGCCGCCGCCTTGGCGAGGCCGAAGCAGCCGTCCATCATTGCGTTGTAAAAGGCTCGGCGGAGGAGAATTAAAAACTCACGCATGGGATCGCCGGTTTCGCCACCAGAAAAGCAGGCAGCCAAACCAGGATAGCGCGCTAAGACCGGCGCAGAGACGCGTCTCCAAGGGAGCGCGGTAGTGCAGTTCGAGCGTGGACTGAGCGGCGGGTTGGGGCGTGAGCGTGAAGAAGCCGAGTTCGTTGGGCTTGATGGGAATGGGACGGCCGTCCTGGAGCGCCTGCCAGCCATCGTCATAGCTGACCGCCACGGCCACCTGATAACCGGGCGGGAACGCCCCGCTGATGGCAGCATCCGAGGCGCCCTGCCAAGCGAATTGCAGCGTCGGCCGGGCCGTGTCGAGTTGGGCGTTGACGTACGGTTCCAGCACCTTGAGATAGCCGGCGACGGGAGGGTGAACGGGCAGTTCGGCCGGGGTGACCAAGTGAGCGTAACGGGCCGGTTCGAGTCGGTAAATGCGATCATCGCCTTCGGACCAGACCTTTTCGAGCACTCCCTCAAACTTGTTGGGGAACTTCACGTCCCGATAATATTCCTGGGACTCCGGGCCGTGAATCACAACGTATTCAATACCGAGCGCCCGCATTTGCAACACCGAGTTGGTTGCTTCTTCACCCGGCTTGGAGCCGAGGTCGGTCCGGACCTGGTAGGCGATATCGACGGGCAACCGATTGCGCAGTCCCGTTTCGAACACCCCGCCGATTTGGGGCAAATCGAACCAGGAGTTGAACCGGAAGCGCGTCCCGCCGGAGAGCAGAAGCCGGCCTGAGGGACGCAGAGCGGCGAGGGCACTGGCGACTTTGAACTCGGCCGTCTGTTCCCGCGGGGTCATAACCCACGGCGCGTAGCGGTGGGATAGAAAATGGGAGACGCGCGGGGTCCATGCCAGAAGCACGACCAGCAAAACAAATCCCGTAAGCCAGGGGCGACGCCCGTAAGCCAAGCGAAACATCTCGACGACGAGGAGCAGCAGGAAGAGCTCGTATTCGAGGGCGTAGCGGCGGGATTCAGGCAGAGCGTTCAAACCGTAGCGGTAGAAGCAGGTGACGAGGAAGCCAAAGCAGTACGTGGCCAGCAGCACGAAGGCGAGGTAGCGCTGGCGAGGGAAAAGAAAACGGAAGGCCAGCCAAATCAGGAGCAGGCCACCCAGCCAGCCGCCGACAGCGTACCGCTCCAGGCTCTGAAACTCGTACCCAAAAGCATCCTTAGGCCAGTTGGTGACCATGCGCCAGACGAAGGTGGGCGTCAGCCAAAACGCGGCCAGCAGGTAGCCGATGACTCCCGCTGTAAGGACTCGCCGGACCGAAAACAGTTCGACCGAGGAGTAGGTCGCCAGCAGCATGAGAACGAGCAGAGTCAGCGCCAAACCGGCGACCCAGTTGGTCAGGACGACCGTCGCCAAGGCGATTGCCGCTAGCCAGAGGGATGAAAAGCTGCGGAGCGTAGCGGCGCGGTGCACCGCGATCAACGCCAGAGGGACCAGCGCCAAGCCGACCGTATGCGGACCTTCGCCATACTTGATCAGGATCTGAATTCGCCAAGGGATCTCCATGATCCCGCGGTCCCCCTCGATCGCTCCAATCAGGAGATAGAGGGGGCTAATTAAGGTGACGGCGAGGCTGGCGCAAAACGCCGCCCCCCGCCCAGCGCCAAAGTAGCGGACGAACAGATAGACCGAAGCGACACCGAGACAAAGTGCAAACGCGCAGGTCGCGCGATGAACCTGAGTAGGGTCAATTCCAGGAATCAGCCGGATCCACAGCGAATTCCAATAAGGCAGCAAGGGCAGGTAGACGAAGTGCGTCGGAAGCCCGCAATACTGCATCGGGTTCCAGGCCCAAGGGTTCGGGTGGTGCGCTACGAGGTTCGCCATATAGGCATAGCCGCGTTCTATGGAGCCGCGGTAAGGGGTGACGCCGGGTAAACAAATACGCCAGTTGAGCGCTACGTTGAGCAGCAGAAGGAGCGCCGCGATGAACTGGTCGAGGCGGGTCATTGACGGCGACCTCGCCAGAATAGCCATCCACAAACCAGGACCGCGAGCGCAAAAAGGCCGCGACCGATGCGGTTTTCAAGTGGCGTCTCCCAGTACAGTTCGATATGGTGCTGACCGGGAGGCGCCAGAATGCGCATCTGGCCCAGCACGTCCTTGACGACAGGAAACGACGCGGTTCCGGAGGTGGCTCGCCAGTTCGGGTCATAGGTTACCTGCACCGCGACGGCCTCTCCGGCGGCGACGGACGAGTCGATGGCCAGGGTCCGTGAATTCAGCCAGCGAGCCGGTGCGGGCGAGTCCGGGCCCTCTTCGAGCGCCTTGACGTACGGCTTCAGCCGCTCGACGTCTTCCCCATTCCGAATCGGTTGCAGCTTCTCCACTTCCGCCAGGCGCACGACGCGAGCTAGCGACGGCCAGCGACGCGGCACCTCGTGAATCCAGTTCCCCGCGCCGTCATCGAACACGATCGGCAGGCTCTTGCGAAAGCGCTCCGGGAACTGATAGTCATGGATCGGCAGCGCCGAACGGGCGTTGTCGACCACGATCAACGAAGTGCCCGTAGCCTGCAGCCACAGGATCGACGGCTCGGGTTCTTCGGCCAAGAACAGATTCCAATACAGGGTCATGAGGTCGAAGTTGATCAGACCCTGTTCGCTCCCTCCGCCGATCTCCGCGGTGTTGTGCCAACCGTTCCACCAGAAGCGGACGGTGCCGGTTGTGAACGCCCGCGCCTCCGGCCGATTCTTTGCCACCCAGTCGGCCATTTTGAACTCGATGCGATCTGTCCAGGCAGGGGTCCGGTGAATGTGGCGCCAAGGGTAAGTGACGTATC
>JBBRIO010000250.1:0-7458 GCA_038220855.1 Bryobacterales bacterium
GGTACGGAGATGAGAACCGGCGCTTCGCTGAGCGGTTGGCGCCAGGCTACGAGGCCTACTGCGTAGGCTAGCGCATCATCGGGTTTTCCGCGATAGGGATTGTAACCGAACTGTGGCCAAAGAAGGGAGGTGCCGTCGATCCGTGGCGGCGGATCCAGGGGCCGCAGTCGTCGATGGCGAGGGTTTAGGGGCCGAGGAGGACGGAGCGGCCGGAGGCGGTTTCGAGCGTTTCGCCGGGGTAGAGTTGGAGTTGCAGGGCGACGCGGACGGCGGCGGGCGGGGTGGGGCCGAGGGGGCGGAGAGCGAAGGTTAGGGCGATGTTGTGGTGCACGGCGACTTTGACGCTGGCGGTGAAGCCTGGGTAGGCGAGGGAGACTTGGCCGGGGTTAGCTTGGCCGTCGAGGGCAATGGGGTCGGGGAAAGTGGCTAGTTCGGGTTGCCGTTTTGCAGGCGCTCCGTTGACGATGAGGCCGAGGCGGGCGTGGTAGACGCTCGTGTGGCTTTGGCGATCGAGGAACCAGGGCGAGGCTTCCGGGGTGCGGCCGGTGAGGGCGGAGAGGATGACGGTCCAGTCGCCGGACTGTTGGCGGGAGATGGGGATTTGGAGGGGACGGGGGGCGGAGGGCGCGCTGGGGCCGGGGTGCCAGTAGAGGAGATTTTGGGCGAGGCGGCCGAGGGTTTCGAGGGTTAGGTCGGTGGGAATGGAGCGGGCGGCAAGGGAGCGACCGTGCGGGAAATGGGAGAACGCGAAGTGGGCCCAGGGGGAGACGAACCAGTGGCGATTGCGGTCGTTGAGAAGTTCGGCGGGCTGGCCGTTGGGGTAGGTGAAATCGGCGTGGAGTTGGGCCGAACGTCGAAGTCCTTCGAAGGCGGCGGGGTCGTGAGGGTGCTCCCAATAGAGGGCGACGGCGGTGAGGGTGGTGGGAGATTGTTCGCCCCAGAAGCCGTCGGGGTGTTTTTGGCGGACAAAGCGGGAGAGCACTGGGCGGCCGAGGGCGGTCCAATCGGGATTGGCGAAGACTTTGCCGCCGAGGAAGACAGTGAAGGCGTGGAGGGCGTAGTGTTTTGGTGAGGTGCCGAAGAAGAGACCGGTGTAGCGGGGGCGGCTTCGTCGCGGGCGGTATCGGCGGCGAGAGTAGCGAGTTGGGCGCGGAGTCATTTTTGCCAGCGGGTGCGGCGAAGTGGGTCGAGTCGGGGGGCGAGGAGGCAATAGGCTTCGAGCCCCATCTAAGTATCGCGATGCCAATCGAGGCGGTTCGAGAAGGCGCCGGATTCGTGTTCGCGGGCGAGGAGGTGACGGTCCGGGAGGACGGCGGCGGCGAGAATCGCGTGGGGGAAGTGCGTCCAGCGGGGGCGAGATTCCAGCTGTGATAACATTAAAAAAGATTCGTCCAAGGCGGGTTCGATTTGAGCCAATCCGGCTCGCAGAAGGGGCTGGAAACCGGGCGGCTGATCGGGTGCCGCGAAGACACTCAGCGCTACGAACCACGTAACTGTTCGCCAAACCTGGACTAGGCTAAGGGTAGGCATGACATCTCGGTTCGACATTCCGTTTCGCTGGCTCAGCTTCGCTGCTTTGGGTTGTATCGCGCTGGCCGCAGATAGCTCCGGCGGCAAGTATAGTGCTGCCGAACGGAACCACTGGGCGTTTCGGCCACGGGCGGTGACGGCGAACGGTTCGATTGATGGGTTCGTTTTGAAGCGGCTGGGGGAGCAGGGTTTGACGATGGCACCGCCGGCGGATCGGGCAACGCTGGGGCGGCGAGTGGCCCTGGATTTGACGGGGTTGCCGCCGACGCCGGAGGCTATGCGGGCGTTTTTGGGCGATGCCTCGCCGAAAGCTTATGAGGCGTTAGTGGACCGGTTACTCGCTTCGCCGGAGTATGCCGAACGGCAGGCGCGGCATTGGCTGGACGTGGTGCGGTTTGCCGAGAGCGATGGTTTTGAGTACGACACGCATCGGAGTGAGGCGTGGCAGTATCGTGACTATGTGATCCGGTCGTTTGCGGCGGACAAGCCTTACGACCAGTTTTTGACCGAGCAACTGGCGGGAGATGAGATTGATCCGGCGAGCCGCGAGATGCAGGTGGCGGCGAGTTTCAACCGGCTCGGACCATATCGGAAGAACGCGGGCAACCAGGACAAGGCTTACATCCGCAATGAGATTATGACCGAGATGACCAATGTGGTGGGCTCGGCTTTTTTGGGGGTAACGCTGGGTTGCGCGCGTTGCCACGACCATAAGTTTGATCCGATTCGGCATACGGATTATTACCGGATTCAGGGTTTCTTTGCGACGACCGAGCATCTGGACCTGCCGATGTCGACCGAGGCCGAGAAGGTGGACTGGCAGAAGCGAACTGACGTTTTAAAGAAAGAGCTCGTTGATTTGAAGAAAGATTTGAAGGCGGCGGCGGGGCCGGAGAAGGCGAAGATTGAGCAGATTATCGGGGTGAAAGAGAAGCAGCTTCCCGAGCCGCTGCCGGAGTTGAAGACGGTGAAGAGCGAGCCGAAGCTGTATTATCCAGTGCATGTTTTGGAGCGCGGATCGAGCGACCAGCCGATGACGAAAGTTGGCATGCGGCCGTTAGGAGTGTTGCTGCCCGACGATGCGCCGGAATGGGGCGAGGCGATTGCGCAGCCGCGGCGGAAGCTGGCGGCGTGGATTGCCGATCCCGCGAATCCGCTGACGGCGCGGGTGATGGTGAACCGGATTTGGATGAGCCATTTCGGGGCGGGGATTGTGGCCACGCCGAATGACTTCGGCCGGATGGGCACGCGGCCAACGCATCCAGAGTTGCTGGATTGGTTGGCGAATGAGTTTGTGAAGGGTGGGTTTAGGATGAAGCCGATGCACCGGATGATGGTGTTGAGCCAAACTTACCGGCAGTCGTCGATCGCGCAGCCGAGTGCCCTAGCGAAAGAGAAAGACCCGCGAAACCGTTTTCTGTGGAACTTCAGCCGGCGGCGGTTAGAGGCCGAGGAGATGCGGGACGCGATGCTGCAGGCGGCGGGGTTGTTGAACCGGGCACGGTTCGGCCCGAGCGTGATTGCGCCGATTGAACCGGAACTGGTGAACCTGCTTTATAAGCCCGACCAATGGGCGGTAACGCCGGACGTGGCGCAGCATAACCGGCGTAGCGTATACCTGTTTCAGAAGCGGAATATGCGGATGCCGTTTATGGAAGTTTTTGATTCGCCGGATACGTTGTTGAGCTGTGCGCGGCGGGAGAGCAGTACACATGCGCCGCAGGCGTTGGAGCTTTTGAATGGCGCGTTGACGCGACAGGCTTCGGTCGGGCTGGCGGAACGGCTGAGCAAGCTGAGCCGGGAGAAGCAGATTGAAACGGCGTTTGAACTGGTATTCAATCGGCCGCCGGTGAGTAAGGAGCGGGAGGCATCGGCCCGGTTCTTAGCCAGTAACCCGCTGCGCGAGTTTACGCTCGCTTTGTTCGCGGCTAATGACTTTTTGTACGTCCAATGAGCAACCATTCCAAACCCACGCGTAACCGACGCGAATTCCTGACGGACGCTTTCTGCGGTTTCGGCAGCTTGGCCTTTGGGGCGATGCTGAACGCGGAAACGAGGAAGCCCAATTTTCCGGCCAAGGCGAAGTCGGTGATCTTTTTGTTTATGGCTGGCGGGCCGAGCCAGATGGAGACATTTGACCCGAAGCCGCTGTTGAACAAGTTGGACGGTCAGGCGCTGCCGGCATCGTTCCGGCCTGCCAAGCGGCAGTTTATCAACGGCACGCCGAAGCTGCTGGGGACTAAGCGGACGTTTAAGCAGCATGGCAAGAGCGGGCTTTGGGTTTCGGACTTGCTGCCGCATACGGCGACTTGTGCGGATGATCTGGCGGTGATCCGGTCGTGCCAGGCGGACGCGTTTATTCATTCTTCAGCTCAGTACCAGCTTTTTACGGGCCGGATTCTGCCGGGGTTTCCGAGCATGGGGTCGTGGTCCCTGTTTGGGTTGGGGAGCGAGAGCGAATCGTTGCCGGGCTATGTGGTGATGCCGGATCCGTTCGGGACAATTGAGGCGGGGCAACCGGTGTATGCGAACGCGTTTTTGCCGGCGGTGTACCAGCCGAACGTGTTCCGGGGCGGCGAGAAGCCGGTGCTGAATTTGGAGATGCCGGAAGGGGTGACACTCGCGCAACGGCGGAACACGCTGAAGTTTATTCGGGAGATTGACGAGGCGACGATGCCGCCGGGGGACGACGAATTTTCGGCGCGGCTGAGCACTTATGACCTGGCGTTCAAGATGCAGACCGAGGCTCCGGCGGTGTTCGATATGGGGAACGAACCGGCGCACATTCGGGAGAGTTATGGGATCGGCGATGCGGTGACGGACGACTTCGGGCGGCGCTGTTTGATGGCGCGGCGGTTGGTGGAAAAGGGTGTTCGTTTTGTGACAGTGGTCTCGGGCGGGCCGGCGATTTCGCAATGGGACGCGCATGACGATATCGAAGAGAATCATCTGCGGATGGCGGCGCGTGTGGACAAACCGATCGCGGCGATGCTGAAGGATTTGAAGCAGCGCGGGTTGTTGGATAGCACGCTGGTGGTTTGGGGCGGCGAGTTCGGGCGCACGCCGGAGGCGCAGGGCGGCAAGGGGCGCGACCACAACAATACTGGCTTTACGATGTGGATGGCCGGTGGCGGGATCATGGGCGGGGTGGCGGAGGGGACGACGGACGAGGTGGGGCTGTATGCGGTGGAACGGCCGCACCATTTGCGGAATATCCACACGACGATTTTGCATCAGTTGGGGCTCGACCAGGATGCGCTGAACTATCTGCATCAGGGGCGGCGGGAGCGGTTGACCGAGATTCAGGGCGAGGTGATCAAGGGCATTGTTTAGAGCGGCTTTCATCTTCGGTTTGGCAGTGGGGCTTTGGGCGCAAGTGCCCGAGGCGGTGAAACTGTTGGAGGCCCGATGCGTGGGCTGCCACAACGGGACGACGAAGCAGTCTGGGCTCGATTTGTCGCGGCGGGAGACTGCGGTTCGGGGCGGGGACAGGGGCGCGGGGATGGTGCCCGGGAAGGCGAAAGAAAGCTATTTGTACCAGGTGCTGGCGCATACGGCTAAGCCGGCGATGCCGAAGTTCGGAGCCAAGTTTAGCGAGGCCGAGTTGGCGGTGGTGGCCGCTTGGATTGAAGACGGCGCGCCTTGGGAGCAGCGGGCATTGACGGCATCCGTGCCGAAGGTGAAGCACTGGGCGTTTGAGAAGCCGGTGCGAGCGACGCCGCCGGGGCCGGGCAATCCGATCGACGCGTTTTTGGGGGCGGAGCGGGAGAAGCGGGGATTGAAGCCGATGCCGGCGGCGGAGCGAGGGACGGCGATGCGGCGGGCTTATCTGGATGTGGTGGGGGTGCCTCCGACGTCGGAGGAGATGGCGAAGTCAGCCCAGATGAGCTATGAACAGGTGGTTGATGGACTGCTGGCAGACCCTCGTTATGGCGAGCGGTGGGGCCGGCATTGGATGGACATTTGGCGCTACAGCGATTGGTATGGATATCGAAACGCGAGCGAGGTCCGGAATAGTCAGAAGTTTATGTGGCGGTGGCGGGATTGGATTGTGGAGGCGCTGAATCAGGATAAGCCCTATGACCGGATGATTGTGGAGATGCTGGCGGGGGACGAGGTGGCTCCGGAGGATCCGGACACGGTGCGGGCGACGGGATTTTTGGCGCGGAACTATTCGAAGTTTGATCGGGACGGTTGGATGCAGGACGCGGTGGACCATACGATGTTGGGCTTTATGGGCGTGACCGTAAAGTGTGCGCGGTGCCACGACCATAAATACGACCCGATTTCGCAGGAAGAGTACTACCGGATGCGGGCGATATTCGAGCCGTATGATGTGCGGGTGGATCGGGTGGCAGGGCAGGTGGATGCCGAGAAGGACGGCTTGGCGCGGGTGTTCGACGCGGGGCCGGAGCGGCCGACCCATTTGTTGATTCGCGGGAACATTCAGACGCCGGACAAATCGAAAGATTTGCTGCCGGGGACGCCAGCGCACTTGGGTCCGGCGCTAGGGAAGATTGCTCCAGTGGCGTTGCCTTTGGCGGCTTATTATCCGGATCAACGGGGCTTTGTGCACGCCGATCTGCTCGCTGAGGCGAAGGCGGCGATTGTTAAAGCGGCCGGTGACCCGAAGGCTTTGGCCGCGGCCGAGGCGGAATTGCCGGCGCTGGAAGCGCGGTTGGCGGCGGAGCGGGCGAAGTTTGCGGAACCGCCGGATTTGCAGTTCGAAGAGTTAGCGGCGAAGGCGCGGGAGTTGGAACGTAAGGCGGGGCTGTTGCGCGGGCAGGAGCAGGCGCTGAAGGCGCAGGCGGAGTTGACCGAGGCGTTGGCCGGCGAGAAGCCGAACGAGAAAAAGCTGGGCGAAGCGAAGAAGAAATTGGCAGCGGCGACGGCGGCGTTGACGCAACTGGCGACGGGGTATACGCCGATTGGCAAAGAGTACCCGACGAAGAGCACGGGGCGGCGGACGGCGCTGGCGCAGTGGATCGGTTCGAAGGAGAACCCGCTGACGGCTCGGGTGGCGGTGAACCATATTTGGCTGCGGCACTTTGGGACGGCGCTGGTGCCGACGGTGTTTGATTTTGGGCTGAACGGGAAGGCTCCGACGAATCCGGCATTGCTGGATTGGATGGCGACGGAGTTGATGCGGAGCGGATGGAGCATGAAGGGGTTGCACCGGATGATTCTGACGAGCGAGGCTTACCAGATGCGGTCGACGGCGGGCATAGAGGGGCATCCAAATGCGGCGATTGATCCGGAGAATCAGTGGCTGTGGCGTATGAACCCGCGGCGGCTGGAAGGCGAGGCGGTGCGGGATAGCATTCTGAGCGTGGCGGGGGAACTGGATGGGACGATGAAGGGGCCGGAGATCGATGCGACGAAGGGGTTCGAGTCGCGGCGGCGGAGCATTTACTTCAGTCATTCGCCGGATGCGCAGATGGAGTTTTTGAAGGTGTTCGACGGGCCGAATCCGACTGAGTGCTACCAACGCAATGAGAGCGTGGTGCCGCAGCAGGCGTTGGCGATGGCCAATAGCCAGTTGAGTTTGGAACTGGCGCAGAAGCTGGCCAAACGGCTGGAGGGACCGGCGTTTATTGACCGGGCGTTTCAAACGATTTTGGGCCGGCTGCCGAGCGCGGCTGAACGCGCGCTGGCGGCGACCGCGACGCCGGTGAACCTAGTTCACGCGCTTTTTAACCATAATGATTTTGTGACCATTCGCTAACTGCCATGACGACACGCCGCAACTTTCTCGCTGATATTGGAATGGGCTTTACGGGCTTGGCGCTCGGGTCGATGCTGCACGCTGAGAAGCCGAACGGGATGCCGCACTTCGCGCCGAAGGCGAAGCGGGTGATCTGGCTGTTCATGATCGGCGGGGTGAGCCATATGGAGTCGTTTGACCCAAAGCCGGAGCTGAACAAATAT
>JBBRIO010000251.1:0-7456 GCA_038220855.1 Bryobacterales bacterium
CAGATCGCCGAAGCGCTCGAAGCCGCCCATGACAAAGGAATCATCCATCGCGATCTGAAACCCGGCAACATCCTGCTCACGACTGACGGCGTGGTAAAGGTGCTCGACTTCGGCCTGGCCAAGGCGGTCGAGCGGACTACCGACTCCTCCCAAAACTCCCCCACCTTGACCATGCGGGCCACCGAAGCGGGTCTGATCTTAGGTACGGCCGGATACATGTCACCCGAGCAGGCCGCCGGCAAACCCGTCGACCGCCGCGCCGACATCTGGTCCTTCGGCGTTGTCTTCTGGGAACTCCTCACGGGCAAGCGGCTGTTCGATGGCGAAACGATTTCCCACACTCTCGCCGAGGTCTTGAAGGAACCGATTGATCTGACTCTCCTACCGGCGGGGCCGGTTCGGGATTTGATCGGCCGGTGCTTGGACCGCAACCTCAAGACCCGCCTACAACACATCGGCGAAGCGCGGATTGCGCTCGAAAACTACCAGGAGGCCCCGCCCGCGCCCCGCGCCAAAGCGCGGCCGATGAACTGGGCCATTATCGCCGCGTTGGTACTAACGGCGATCGGCGTCAGCACGTTTACCACTTGGCGTCTTCTCCAGCCCGCCCCGCAGCCGCTGCTGCGCCTGAATCTGAACCTCGGCCCGGATGCGCTCATCGAGGGCACCAACCGAACCACTACCTTCGACCTCTCCGCCGATGGGCGAACACTCGTCTACATCGCGAAAGGACCCGCGCAACTTCCCCAACTGGCCCTCCGCAAACTGCACCAAGCGCAGTCCGTCCTTCTTGCCGGAACGGAAGACGCGAGCAACCCGTTCTTTTCGCCCGATGGAGAGTGGATCGCCTTTAGCGCTGGTGGCAAATTGAAAAAGGTGCTTGCCGCCGGGGGTGTGCCCATTATCCTTTGCGATGCGCCCAGCCTGCGTGGCGGCACTTGGGACGCGGAGGGCAACATCATCGCCGCGCTCGACATCCGCAGCGGGCTGAGCCTGGTCCCGGGCGCTGGCGGCGCTCCGAAGCAGTACACCACCCTCAGCGGGAACGAGACCACGCATCGCTGGCCACAAGCTCTGCCCGGGGGAGCGGGGGTCCTGTTTATCAGCAGCACGACACCGGGCGGCTACGAGAGCGCCGTCATCGAGTTCGCCTCTCCGAAGGGGGAACGAAAGGTGGTGCATCGGGGCGGCTATGCGCCGCGCTATGCGGCCACCGGCGATCTCCTCTTCATGAGCCAGGGGAATCTATTCGCGGCCCCGCTCAACCTGGCACGGATGGAGCTCACCCGGAGCCAGGCCCCGGTTTTGTACGATGCGGATGGCGTGCCATTCTCCGGGCTGGCACCCTTGGCCCTTTCCGCTAACGGCATGCTGCTGTATCGCCGCGGTGCGGGTGCGCAAAAGACGTCTCTCGCCTGGGTCGACCGTGCCGGGAAAATAGACCGGCTACCGCTGAAGGCGGCCAATTACAGGTCGTTCGCTCTTTCGCCGAACGGGAAGCAAATCATCATAACCGAAAGCGGGGACGGCCCGACCTCCATCTACGATATCGACCGGGACGTACTCACGCGCCTGCAGATCCGAGGAGGCAGAATGATGTGGACCCCTGACGGCCGCCAACTGGTATTCGGCAACGCCGAAGGGCTGTCGCTAGCATCGGCGGATGGTTCCGGGAGCCCGCGGCTTCTGACCAAAAGCGGTGGCGACCTGCCGATGGGGTGGCTCCCGGACGGCTCTGTTCTCTACTTCCTCCGCAACAGCCAACTCTGGCGGCTACCCATGAACGGGTCCGGGGGCGGCATCCCCAAACCCGCGCCTCCCGAGAGGGTGGAGGGCGTGGTAGCCGTCGGAAACATGACGGTTTCACCCGATGGCCGATGGGCTGCCGGAGAAAGGGCTGTGCCTGGGTCGATCGAAGCGATCGTCTATTCCCTCGCGCCGGGAGTAGCCCGGCAGTGGCAGGTTTCTGCCGACGGTGGCTATGCGCCGAATTGGTCCCCTCGCGGCAATGAACTATTCTACGCGCGGGCCGACGGCCAATTGGCTATCGTGCCGTATTCGGTTCAGGGTGGCACGTTTGTCCCTGGCAAACCGGATCGGTGGTCGGTGCCTCAGTTAGCGGAAGCCCACCTTAACGGTAGAACATCCCCGCGTCTGCGCTAACTCCGGCTCTGCCAATCAAGGATTCGTCAGCGTCTATGGCGCTTGGAAAACCGGCTCCGTTGCGGCACTGTCGGTAAACGTCCCCGCCGGCGCATTCAACCAAGCGACTACCCTCAACTTGTCCCAGGAATCGGACACCACGCCGCCCCAATCCGGACGCATATCTCCAATCTATCTGCTCGAACCACTCCCCGGTAGCGTGTCCGCCCCGATTACCCTCACAATTCAACCCGTTCTTCCGATTCCAACCACCGGCAAGGCCTTCGTTTTTGTGAAGTTCGATGGCGAAGACGACCGCGGACCAATGGTTCTGCCCGCCTCCGTCGTCAATGGAAAACTGATTGCCACACTACCTGCCATGCCTGCGGGCTCCGTGGTCCCCACGGCGGCCAATAATACGATCGGTCAGCATGCCGCCGTCGTTGATCCCCAACGTCTCGCCTCACTCATCTGGGCCCTCGGCGGAATCAGCGAAATAACTTCGCCCTCCGGCAAATTCCTGGTCCACTACCCCGTTGGCGATAGTGCCGACCAGGATCTTGCAGAGAAGGTCGGCGTGCTGATGGACGAAGCGCGTCTAAAACTCGCGGCCACGGGAATCGAAGTGGACCGGCGGACAACCCCAATTGACGTCTACCTCTATTCCTTCACGGGCGTCCAGGGCGGAGTGCTGTGGGCGCATAGCAATACCAACGGCGAGTCAGAATCCGAATTGTGGGGCAAGCAGGGCATCGGGCTGAGCTTGAATCTGGATCAGATCAAGGGAAACTGGGAAAACGCCAAGACCACGGCTGCGCATGAGATGTTTCACATCTACCAAAGTCTTTACGACCCACGCGGCAGTTGGCGCCGCACCTTCTCAAACAGCCCCTGGCTTTGGATGCTGGAAGCCTCTGCCACATGGTTCGAAAAGAAGGTCGCATCCACGAGCAGCTACCTTTCGCCCAACACCCAGGCCTACAGCGATTTCCTGTATCGGCATGGCCTCGAGTATGCGCCAGGTTATTCGCCCGGTGACAAGGACCCTGTGTCGCGGCACGGCTACGGCGCGACGCTCTTCCTCGACTACCTCACCGCGCAAAAGGGCGACAATTTGATCGGCGAAGTGTTGAAGGACATGCAGCCAAGTACTGGCCTAGTATTCAAGGCCTCGCTATATTCGCCCGTCGAAGCGCTGATGCGCCAAGAGATCCTCCTCGGGAGCAAATGGACCAATTTCGTCAAGCAACTGGCGAACGGCAAGGTCAACCCTGCTATCAATGTCAGCGTCCTCGGTTCGCCAGCATCTGGATTAAGGTTCGATACTTATACCAGCCGCACCGATTCCGATGTCGATGCAAGCTTCCGCTGGGATGCCGCTGACCTTTCCGCCAATGGCTACAAGTTCATTTTCGTGAGCCGGGAGACGAAATGGATCACTGGGTCCAAGATGACTTTTAATTTAAGCGCCGGCAATGCCGATGCCTCGGCCGACGTGTTTGTGGGCACGAACTATCGTGGTTCCTTTAGCTCTGCCGCAAACTTCGAAATAGCCGGCGCGGATCTTTTAGCCAAAAACGGAGGTCAGGTCTTCGTCCCGCTCTCCAACGGTCACGCGAAGAGGCCCTTCAACGATTCGACGCTGACCCAAATCAGTATGCGGGTTACTCCGATCACGGTGGCCATCCCCCCGGCAGAAAAAGCAGATGTCCTTTTCGAGGTTTACCGCGTTTACAAGAATGTCGTAGGCACCTCCACCCAGCAGTGCAATAGCTACTCCATCACGATCAAAAACGCCGCCGGAGGGGTGGTAGAGGATGGACAGTCCAGCGAGCGCAATGGTGCTTACGATACTCGACTAGAGGTGGGTGACGGCTACACGTATACGATAAACTACAACTACGCGCTCCCCTGCCGGGACAGCGGCACGAAGTCAGGCCGATTCGATGTCAAGAAAAACATCATCAACTACATCAAAGTAGAAACGCCGCCTTGCCAGGCCAATTGATCCAAGCGATCTAGCCACCCGGTCAGCCGGACGCCCGCCCTATTGGAACCGATCCCGCCGGACAATGTAAATCGTTCCATCATCCAAAGTGCCCGGTAGTGCCGCCTCAATCCGGTAGTTCGCTTGCAGGTAGTCGTAGAGCGGACCATACCGTAGCCGCATATCCCGAGTAAACGAAAACAGTACCCACACCGTTTTCCTGGACTGCTCCAGTGTTCGCAGCTCATCCAACGTCAGCACAACCGGCAGATCGGGCCGATAGTACAGTTGATAGACTCCACCAGCCATTCCGGCACCCGCCAATATCTCGGTCACCGCGCGGCGCTGATCCACCCAAGTCAACGCTCCGGAGTAGTCCTGTTTGGGATGCCGATAAAGGAAGTACAGCGACCCGATAGAGCAAAGCACCAAAAACCCCGCCACCATGTCTCCAGCCAAAGGACGGGCGGAAACGGCCTCACCAGCGCACCGCGCGCCGCGAACAATAAACAGTAGAGCGAACGGCAAGCAATAGAGAAAAGCGCGCGGATATGCCCCATACTGCAAGACGACGATGGCAAGCACACCCCATCCGGCGGACAACAAGAACGCCAGCGCCACCCATCGATTCTTCTTCCAGAAATCCATCCACCCAAATGCCGCGAGCAGTCCTCCTACGGCAACGCCCGGAAGAAAGAATCCGCTCTGCAATCCCCGTAAAACCAACCCCCAGAAGTCCGCCACCGAAGTAATGCCGCTACCACCGCCGGCACGATCCATAGTTCGCCAAATCTCGAGTATCCCTGCCAATAAAGGCAGATGGCCGGCCACAGCGATCGCCACGGCCCCTCCCGCCGCCAACAAGTGCGGCCGACTCAGGCGCCTGTCTACGACCATCGCCGCCGCCGCGTGACCGAGCAACACGAACACCGTATTTTGTAGGAACAAAATTCCGCATCCCATCACCCCGGCGTAAGCCCACCAATGCCATCGCGCACCGCCGGCCCGCGCCCGGATCAGCAGCGCGGTACCCATAATCACGCAGAACATCATCGGGCTATAGCCGCGCGCACTTTGCGAAAACCAGATGTGATGGTAAGAAACCGTTAACAACGCGGTCGCCAACCACGCTTCCCGCCGCGGTGCCACCGCGCTCGCCAGCCAAAAAAACGCGGGGATCGACGCAATCCCGGCCAGCGCCGCGGGCAGGCGGACAGCCCAAGCACTTTCGCCGAAAGCGGAACGGCTGATGCTCGCCACCACCGAGTAGAGCAAGTGTTGATTGGGCGACTCGTACGCCGTAAAGACCGCGCTTGGACTCAGGCGAAAGTACTTCACAAGCGAGACCACCTCGTCCAGCCACAGATCAGAATCCAGCCCGAAAAGACGAAGCGCCGCCGCCAAAAGAGTAAGCGCCGCAAGGGCCCAATATCGGCGCAGCCAGAGGTCTTTCGGGATCTGCCGTTTCTCGTTATGCAAATACAATTCCCCTGAAGATATCACTGCTTCGCGGGGCGCCCCCATGGAGTCGGCCCCGTGCGCGCCGGCACCGCGAAGCGCTTGCGAATTGCGCTGAAAGCCTTATTGTAGGCGTCGATGCTGTACTCAAATACCGCCCCCTCCTCGCGCAATTGCGATTGCAACTCGGCCATGCTGACGTCCTGTACCGCCAGGTTGCCCTTGGCCGCCAGCGCCGCCGCGATCCCCGCGGCGTGGCCAATAATCATGTACTGCGGCTCCATCCGCATACTCGCATACGAAATGTGGCTCGACGAAAAACAAACCGGCACCAACAGATTCACGACTTCCGCTCTCTTGGGCACCAAGATCCGATACGGAATCTGGTACGGCTGCACTTGCACCTGCACATCGCCCTCGTTCTCGACAAAGCCCCGATCATTGATGAACCGCTGAATGTTATGCGAATCCGAAGCATAGCTGCCCATCCCGATCACGTCCGGCTTGGTCCGCTCCGTCTGCAGGTCTTTCTGCGTGGAAACAAAGTCGCTCACCATCCGTCGCGCCTCGCGAATGTAAAGCTGGTGCGGCCAGTGATTTGTGTCAATATATTCGTCCTTAGCCAGGCCGTAAGAACGAACCTCTTCCTGAAGCGACTTCGGCACCCGCCCGTCATTAGCCAGAAAATAATAGAACCCTTGCTGATAGTCGATGTGTTCTTTCCAAATGCGTTCTCGCTCGGCATAGCTCCCTTCCGGGTACCCATAGTTTTTCCCGATATAGTCGGTCGAAAAGCCGTTGCGATTATTCAAATCAACCTTTCCATTCGGAATAATGCGCAAAAGGCTGACTTCGTTGAACGTCAGCGGCCGCCCCAAAAACGGCGTCATAGCGTCCAGATAGTTCGCGAGAAGCTCGTAGCGTTTGGGGTCATAGCCAGCCGGTTTCGGCCAAGGCAGTCGGTTCTCTGCCACGTTGGTCCCGATAACCCGAAAATTGTAAGCCTGAATGCGTTTGTCCCCCTCGCCCGGCCTGCCGCGCGGCTCGGTCGACACCTCGGGCAACACCTTGCCGTCCTTACCGCGGGCGGACACATCCACCGCAAACTGATGGCTCTCCGTCACCGCGCGAATACCGGCCAACGATTCGCCATAGTCGCTGATGCCCTCCCGGCCGTACGTGTAGCTGACCTTCGCCTGAGCCATCAGGTCCCCCTCATAACTCGTATCGGCAAAGTATCGGGCGCTGAACCGGGCCCCATTCTCCGTAAGGATCGCAGTCACTCGATTGCCCGACTTAACCACCCCGCTCTTCTCTTTCAGCCGATGCCGTTCAAACAGAGTGACCCCCGCCTCTTTCAGCATTTCGCGAAAGATAGCTTCCGCCACTTTGGGCTCTGGCATCCAGGAGAGCTCATTCAGGTGCCGGTCCATGTTGTACTTGCGGCCCGCCCGATAGTAGAACTCCAGAGCCATCCCGCCGATCACTTCTTTCCTGCCAGTGTCTGTCCCGGAGAGCCCCCCGGACACCATGCCGCCGATGTGGTCACGCGGCTCCAACAGAGCCGTCTTCAGACCGTGCCGGGCAGCCGCAATGGCAGTTGCAACGCCACCAGCCGTGCCGCCATAGACGACAAAATCGAAACTTTGCTGGGCGTTTGCCGCAAAGGCGCAGAGGAAGACAAGGGCGAGTCGCATTGGGTAAGTCTTTAGAATGTATCGCGAACTCCCCCCTACCTGCCGTCCGAACCGAACCCACCGCCGGATCTGGTAAATTGCTACGGAGACAGCAACCTCACCAAAAGATCGATTTACCATGTCATCTCCCACTCCCCTTCCTCCGTCCGCGATCAGCGCCCTCTTTGCCATG
>JBBRIO010000252.1:0-7445 GCA_038220855.1 Bryobacterales bacterium
GAGCGGCAGAAACCGCTGGCCGAAGCCCCCACCGTCGTGCGCGCCGGACCTGTCCGGGCGTAAATCCTCGTCCGCCGCGATAACCGCAATTTCCTCGTCGACTCGCAGGGCATCATCTACGCCCCCATCGACGCTGGGCTCATCACGGTCGTCTGCCAAGGCATCGAAGGCGAATCCACCTACAAGACGATTGAAGAGTTGCAGTCCACCCTCGACCCGGAAACCTTTTGGCGGGTGCACCGGTCCTGGCTCGTCAATACCAACCGGATCAAGGAAGTCATCCCTTGGTTCAAATCCAGCTTCCAACTGAAAATGGACGACAAGCGGGGCACCGAAGTCCCCGTCAGCCGGGTGCAAACGAAGAAGCTCCGGACGCTCCTAAAGCTCTAACGCCTTCCGCTCCACCCGCTGCCAATAGCGCGAAAACCGTTTCAGGTCGAACGGGCCAGCGGCGGCAATAAACGGGTCGTCGTTGACCATCTCCGCGCCCAATTCCCGAGCCTGCGCCGTGATGTGCGGGCACTCGGTAAACGTCGTCACAATGCGATCAGCGCCTTGCGCGGTCGCAAACTTAGCCACCTCCTTCACCACGTCGCCCTTCGCGATCACAACCTCCAACTCCAGCAGGCATTCGTAGAGGAACACGATCCGCTTCAGCGCATGCTCTTTGTCCTCAAACACGAAAATCGCCGGAGCCCCCGGCAGCAGCGGCCGCAGCCCATCTTCGTGCATCCACACGATCGTCTTCATCGAAACAACTCCTGATCGATCTCCTCATAGGACTTCCCAAAGGGGCAATCCTGGTTCCGGCCGCAGCCTCGACAATACTCGCCCGCCGTATACTTTTCGAGGTTTTCTCGATTGAAGATGTAAGGCTTCGACCCAAACGTTGAGGCGACCCATTGAAAGGACAAGTTGTTGCTCGCCGGGTCCCCATCCAGCAAGTGCGTCAGAAAGAACTTCGCCGCCGCCTGCCAGCGAACCCGCCGCCAATGAATCACGTACGAGGCAAACCACATCCGCGCGTGATTGTGCAGGTAGCCCGTCGCCTTCAATTCCGTCACGAACCCATCCATGCAAGCCAGTCCCGTCTCCGCCGCCGCCACATCAGCCGGCAACTCCCGCTGCTGCGCGTTCCTCCCCTGACGCTTGGGCTCCTCTCGATCCTCCCACACCCCTTCGCCAATCTGACCATACACCCGCCGCCAGTAGTCGCGCCAAGCGTACTCCTGCACCAGCTTTTCGCGGTTAGGCTGCCCCAACGCCTTGCGGCGAACTTCTCCCATCGTCAGCACCCCATGACGCAAGTACGGTGCCAACCTCGTCACCGCGCCGCTCATAAAGTTCCGGCTCCGCGCGTATCGGTCCGGATTCACCCGATCGAAGAGCACTTCGGCCGCCCGTCGGCCGCCGCGTGTTTCGCTCACTTGCTCTCCGTGCGCCAGTGACTCCGGAAACTCCGTCTTCAAATACTCGATCAGTTCCTCGCGAGAACCGAATTCGCGTTGCATCATTTCGTCCTCCCTCCCCGGCATCGATCGCTGCAGTACAGCACCTGCTCCCAATCCCGCTCCCACTTTTTCCGCCAGACGAACGGGCGCCCGCAGGTCTTGCACACCTTGCTTGGCAGGTGTTCTTTCTTGATGCCCTTCAAAGCACCAACGCCTCAGATCGTGATCCCGACCGTCCACAAAACGAACCCGACAGCCTGCCTGAAGTACAACCACCAATCCTGCAACCCGGTCTCTTGCTTGATCGCACGCGGCGAACCAAAAACCTGCAAACCGCGAAACTCGAGCATCTTCTTGGCTCGATAGATATGATAGCCATCGCTCACTAAGATGCAGCTTTTCAGCCCTGAGCGCCTCATTATTTCGGCCACCACCGTCGTCGAATGCGCAGTCGTCTCCCCTTCGGCCTCCAGGATAATCGCCTCCGGCGGCACCCCACGGTTCATCAGGTAGTTCCGCCCCACCACCCCTTCCGTAAACACCGGGTCCCCACCCGCGCCCCCCGTCGTCAAAATCCGCCGCGCCAACCCCTGCTGAAACAGATCCAAACCGTGATCCAGCCGGGCCCGCAGTACCGGCGAGGGCTTGCCCCGATACTCGGCCGCGCCCATGATCACAATCACATCCGCCGCCGCCGCTTCGTCCACCACCGACTGCTTATGAATTTCGAACGTGATTCTTCCTAGCCAGCCCAACAGCCCGACCACGGCCAAGGCTAGCGCCAAACGAATCCATCGCTGTAATTGCTTGTGCGGTATCCTTAGCATTCTACTGGAATGTCCGTCAACGTAACTCCCCTCGGCGCCCGCAACCCCCTCTGCACCACCATCCGCAAAGCGATCCAGAAAGGAATCCGCACCGAGGACGGGTTCGCCGTCATCGAAGGCTTCCACCTGGTCGACGAAGCCTATCGGAGTAATCTCCTCGTTGACACCGTCATCGGCACCGATGCCGCGCTGCAGAATTGGCTGGCCCCGCGGGAGGCCTACACCTCTACACGTGTCTTTTCGGTTGATTCCGTTACGTTTTCCACCTTTTCGACCACCGAGACGCCGCAAGGGATTCTCGCCCTCATCCGTCTACCGGAATGGGAACTGCCAGACCTGCTCGGCTTCCCCGCCCTCGTCGTGATTCTCGACGGCCTCCAGGACCCCGGCAACGCCGGTGCCGTCGTCCGCGCCGCCGAAGCCTTCGGAGCAACCGGAGTCGTCTTCCTGAAGGGTTCCGCCAGCCCCTACCACCCCAAGACCCTCCGCGCCGCCGCCGGTTCGCTGTTCCGCATCCCATTCATTCCCGCCGCCGGACTCCCCGATTTTGAGTTTCCGCTCTACTCGACCGCCAAAGCGGACGCCGAACCCATCGATTCGGTCGCCTGGCGCCAGCCCTGCGGCATCGTCATCGGCAGCGAGGGCCACGGCGTCCGGCCAGAGATCCTCGCCGTCACCCGGCCCGTTACCATCCCCACCCGCACCGTCGAAAGCCTCAACGCCGCCGTCGCGGCCGGAATCGTTCTCTACGAGGCCCGCCGCCAGCGGAATCGTCCATGAGCCTGTTCGGCAACCCGGCACCGGACTCCTCCCGGCGTCCACTGGCCGAACGCCTCCGCCCCCACTCCCTCAATGACTACATCGGCCAGGAGCATATCCTCGGCCCCGGCAAGCCGCTCCGCCGCGCCATTGAAAATGACCAACTCGGGTCCATCATTCTCTGGGGCCCGCCCGGCGTCGGCAAAACGACGCTGGCCTCCATCATCGCCCAGACTACCAAGGGCGATTTTGTTCCCTTTAGCGCCGTCCTCAGTGGGATCAAAGAGATTCGCGAAGTCATGGCCCGCGCCGAACAAACCCACCGCCTCGGCCGCCGCACCGTGCTCTTCGTCGACGAAATCCACCGGTTCAACAAAGCCCAGCAGGATGCCTTTCTCCCCTACGTCGAGAAAGGAGATGTCACCCTCATCGGCGCTACCACCGAGAACCCGTCCTTCGAAATCGTCGGCGCTCTCCTGTCCCGCTCGCGCGTCTTCACGCTAAAAGCGCTGACCACGAGTCAAGTCGTCACGCTCCTTCGGCGCGGCCTCGCGCTGCTGGAAAAGACTGCGACCGACGACCTGCTCGAACAGATCGCCGTCTTCTCGAACGGAGACGCGCGGACCGCCTATAACATCCTCGACCTCGCCGCCAGCGCCGTCGACGGCCCCGAAATCCCCGAGGCGGTGCTCGAAGAAGTCCTCTCCCGCAAGGTGCTGCTCTACGACAAGGGCGGCGAAGAACACTACAATCTCGCCTCGGCCCTGCAAAAATCGGTCCGCGCCTCCGATGCCGACGCCGCCCTCTACTGGCTCGGCCGCATGCTCGAAGCCGGAGAAGACCGCATGTTCATCGCCCGCCGTCTCGTGCGCATGGCGGTCGAAGATGTCGGCCTCGCCGACCCCCGCGCCGTCGAACAAGCCATCGCCTGCCAACAGACCGCTCACTTTCTCGGCATCCCCGAAGGCGATCAGGCCCTGGCGCAGATCACCCTCTACCTCGCCCTGGCTTCCAAATCCGACGCCGCCTACCAGGCTCTCAACGCGGTCCGTGCCGAAATTCGCCAAGCGGTTGCCGAACCCGTGCCCTTGCACCTCCGCAACGCCCCTACGAAGCTCATGAAGGGCCTCGGCTATGGTGCCGGCTACAAACACGCCCACCAATACGACGACGCCGTCACGGGCATGGAGTGCCTGCCCCCATCCCTGGCCGGTCGTGAGTTCTACCAGCCCAACGACCGGGGCGTCGAAAAGAAAATCTCCGAACGTCTCCGCGAAATCCGCGAATCGAAAAAACCCTGACGCCGCTTACTTGCGCGCCGTCACGGTAATCTCAATCCGCGCTTTGCCCACCAACTTCGCCACGCCCACCGTCGTCCGCGTCGGTCGCGGTTCCGGGAAGGTGGCCATGTACACCGTGTTCATCCGGGCGAACATCTCCATATCCGTCAGGTAGACCTGCACGGCTACGGCGTCCGCAAACGTGTGCCCACCCGCCTTCAGAACCTCTTCGACGTTGGCCAAGGTCTGTTTCACTTCGTCTTCAAACTTCTCGGGATAGGCGCCAGTCTTGTCGGCTCCGGTCTGCCCAGAGACGTAGAGCGTGCCGCCGCTGAGAATGCCGGGAGAGAAGGGCCGGCCCGGTTTCGTATCTTTGGGAGCGACGACTTTCTTGTCTGCCGCTGTGAGGAAGGTGGTAACCATCAAAAGGAGGAGGAATATGCGCATGCTGAGTGTAGGATACCCCACCAATGCGCAGGAATACTTAGGACCATGGTCTCGGAACAGCAGTACTATCGGCGGAATCTGAAGGAGCAGCTCAAGCGAACGCTAACATCATGTAATCTATAGACTTACCATTCACGGAAATTCTCCTGACGCGAGGTACCACCCGAAACGAATCTGCGTACCACGTACCCCGCTCGCCCGGGTACCAGTTCACATTGAACCCGGGGTTCCATTGTTCGCTTTCCCGCCCCGTAGGAACCTAGTGGAGACGGTAACGACGTCGTCATCGAGTTCCGGCAGAGGGGCCAGATGATCGGGCCTTTGCTGCGGGCCAAAGACTTAGGAGGGTGTATTTTGATTCAAGATAAAAACAAGAGTGACCGTCGGACAGCCGACCGGTTTCCCATCGAGCGCGAAGTCCGGTACAAGGTTCTCAACAAGAAGAACTCGGACGAGATGGGGGTCGGACAGACGGTAAACATGAGCAGCAATGGGGTTTACTTCACCACCGAGCACATGTTGCTCCCCGGCAAGCGCCTCGAACTGGCCATCAGTTGGCCGGCGCAGTTGAACAATCAGACGGCCCTCAAACTCGTCGCCCGCGGCAGAATCATCCGCTATGAGGAAGGACGCGCCGCCATGGAAATCCAACAATACGAGTTCCGGACCGCCAAGGCGGCGCAAGCTTAATCCTTATCGTTCGACATTCGCTACAGTAGTAATCATGAAGAAGCGACTGCTTCTGTTTGCCGCGGTTGTCACCCTGTTGATCCTGGTCGCGCTGGTTGTCTGGCAAGGCTCCTTCAACATGGGCAAGTTCGGTCCCTCCTCCACCGACCAAGTCCTGTTGTTCTGGGCCATGAGCACGCTCGTTTTCCTGCTCATGGTGACGATGGCGTTCTTGTTGTTTCGCATTCTTATTAAGCTCTACATTGAGCGCAGTAAAGAGCGGGAAGGTTCCGGCATCAAGGCCAAACTAGTGATGGGAGCCATGATTTTGAGCTTCCTTCCCGTCATCTTCATGGTTTTGTGGAGCTATCAGGTATTGAACCTGAACATCAAGCAGTGGTTCAGCCGGCCGGCCGAAGGGGTGCGCCTGGAACTGATTGAGCTTGGCAGCTCCATTAAGGGTGAGTTCCGACTTCGCCTGAGCGCCCAGGGCCAATGGCTCGCCCGCCTGCCAGAACTGGAAGCGTACGCCAACGGTGGCGAGAAAACGTCCAAGGTATTTGATCGTTTTTGTGCCGAAAACGATATGGCCGAAGCCTACCTGATCACCCAGCAAGCGGCCCGGCTTACCGTCTGCGGTTACGATAGCCGCGGTCGGGCTGAAAGCAGCAAGCCTTCCGTCTTCCGCGTCGCCCTTAGCTCCGGGGCCACCCTGGTCGTCTCCGCTCTCTTCCCCATCGATCTGGAAACCACCGAACGCGACATCTCGCGTTACGTCGGCGACTACGACCAACTCAGCGTCAATCGAAAAGAGACCCGCCAACTCTATCTCACCTACCTCGCCCTCATCACGCTATTCATCCTCTTTGTCGCCGCTTGGGTCGCTCTCTTCCTTTCCCGGCAAATCACCGAACCCATCACCGCCCTCCTCACCGCCGCCCGCGAAGTCCGCGCCGGAAACCTCAATCACCGCATCAACGTGGGCGCCATCGACGAACTGGCCACCCTCATCCGCGCGTTCAACGAGATGACCCAAGCCCTCGAAACTTCGAGCCGCGAACTCGAAGCGCGCCGCCGCTTCACCGAGACCATCCTCGAATCCATTCCCACCGGCGTCATCAGCATCACGCCCGACGGCAGGATTCAAACCGTTAACGGTGCCCTCCAGCAGATGTTTCCGGGCGTCCGCGTTACCGGCGCCATGCGCCTCGAGCACCTCTTTGGCCCGGACGACGCAACCGAACTTCGCTATCTCATGAATCGCGCCCGCCGCACCGGCGTCGCCTCCCGCCAACTCGACCTCGCCCTCAACGGCCGCACCCTCCACCTCTCCGTCACCGTCGCCCCCATCGACCAACGCGTCACCTCCGGCTTCGTGCTTGTCCTTGAAGATACGAGCGAACTCCTGCGCGCCCAAAAAGCCGCCGCGTGGCACGAAGTCGCTCGCCGCATCGCCCACGAAATCAAAAACCCGCTCACTCCCATCGCCCTCAGCGCCGAACGCATCGCCCGTCATCTGGACAAATCTCCCACCACCGCCGAGTTCGCCCGAGTCATTCGCGAATCCACCCGCACCATCGCCCACGAAGTCGAAACCGTGAAAACCCTGGTCGACGAGTTCTCCCAGTTCGCCCGCTTCCCCGCCGCGCAGCCCCAGGCCTCCGACCTGAACGAAGTCGTCGAAACCGCCCTCGCCGTCTTCGCCGGGCGTCTCGATTCCATCGCCATCACCAAAAACCTCGCCCCCTCCCTGCCTCCTCTGAATATCGATCGCGAGCAGTTCAAACGGGTGATCGTTAACCTGGTCGACAACGCCGCCGAAGCTATGGAAAATGCGCCGCTGCGCCGTTTAATGGTCTCGACCTCCTCGCCCACTCCCGAGTCCGTCGAACTCACCATCGCCGATACCGGTTGCGGCATCTCCGCCGAAGATAAGGAAAAGCTGTTCCTGCCCTACTTCTCCACCAAGGATCGTGGAACCGGCCTCGGACTCGCCATCGTCAACCATATCC
>JBBRIO010000253.1:0-7376 GCA_038220855.1 Bryobacterales bacterium
GCTGATGCCGGAGCCTTGCGCGGCGCCCATCATTTGGCCGAAGAGGAAGAAGAACATCAAGGGGAAAGCGTAGGAAAAGATGAGTGCGGTGCGGTCTCGAAAGGTGAGACGGAGGTTGATTTTTATGTTGGCTAGATAGGCGCGCATCGGGTTAATCTCGCAAGCTGCGGCCGGTCAGTTCGAGGAAAACGTCCTCCAGGGTGGGGCGCTTTAAATGAATGTCGACGAGGCCGAGGCCGTTTTGGTCGATCCACTTGACGATTTCGACGATGGTGCGGGGTGGGCGGGGGGAAGCGATTTTTAGATTGGTGCGGGCCGCGTCGACGGTCAGCTTTTCGTCGGGCTGGAGGGGCGGCTCGCCTTCCATGGGCCGGTCGAGCTGGATCTCGATCATGGAGGTTCCGAAGGTTTGGGCGATGAGGGCAGAGGGGGCGCCGATGGCGACGATTTGCCCTTTGTCGATGATGGCGACGCGGTCGCAGAGGCGCTCGGCTTCTTCGATGTAATGGGTGGTGAGGATGAGACTGTTGTGATTTCCGCGGAGTTCGACGATAAGTTTGTGGATCTCGCCGCGGACTTGGGGATCGAGGCCGGTGGTGGGCTCGTCGAGGAAGATCAACTGGGGATCGTTGATCATGGCCAGGGCGAGGGCCAGGCGCTGCTTCTGGCCGCCGGAGAGGGTGGAATAGAAGGCATTGCGCTTTTCGGTGAGTTGGAGCCGAGCCAGGAGTTTGTCGCCGTCGATGTTACGGGAATAGAAGGACGCAAAGAGCGTCATCGCTTCATGCAGGCGGATCTTTTCCGGGAGGTTCGTAGCTTGGAGGCAGACGCCGATGCGGTCCTTGATCGCACGGACATCAACGGCGGGGTCGAAGCCGAGGACGCGAACGTCGCCGGCGGACCGGGTTCGGAGGCCTTCCAGGATTTCGATGGTGGTCGTCTTCCCTGCCCCGTTAGGACCGAGGAGTCCGAAGACTTCGCCTTGGGCGACTTCGAAGTCAATCCCCCGTACTGCTTCGAAATCGCCGTAGCTTTTTCGTAGCCCACTGACCGTTATGCACCTTTCCATTATTTCCTTTCGGCGACCCAACGGATAAATGCCCAGACTGACTTTAGCTCGTCGATGGAATAGCTTTGGACGGCTTGCGAGTGGCGCCAGCCGCTCTGCTGTTGGATCGACTGGATTTCGCTCGACGGCAGATTTCGTTGCACGGGGGGAGTTGCCTTCAGATCATAGATACGCGTTTCGACCGGGCCGCGTTCAATCAATATCGCAGGGAATCGATCTCCATCCTTGGCGACGATGCCTTGGACGCGACGGGGGCGCCCGTACTTGAGGGCGTTGATCGCTTCGGCGGCGAGTTGGGCGCGGGTAAGCTTGGCGAGGTCTGGACCGACCGGGGTGCCGATGCCATGGACGCGATGACAGTTGGAGCAGCGTTGGAGGCGCTGGGGATCGTAGAACAGCTCCCTGCCTTGGCGGACTTCCGGGGTGAGATCGGAGTCTTTGACGGCGACGGGCGGGGCGAGGCCAGCGGTTTCCGAGGGGGCTGGGCCGTCGGCGGAGGCGGTGGCCAAGCTCTGCACGTAGGCGACCAAGGCATTGATATCGTCGTCGGTTAGCCGGTCGCCCCAAGCTGGCATGGCGGTGTTGGGAATGCCGTCCCGGATCACCTTGACGAGATAATCCTTTTCAAACGTCCGGCCGCGGAGGCGGGGGCTGCGGGCGGCGGCCCCGGCCGAGCCGTGGCAGTAGCCGACGGCGCAACCTTGGGCAAAGAGTTTGTCTCCGCGGGCGACGACGACCGAAGTCCCCAGGCTGGTTCCGGCTTGATCGGAAAGGAGTAAGGCGGGAAGAAAGAACACCCCTATGGCAAGCTTCATCGCTTTTGCTCCGGTAAGGCAAATACGAACACTGCGGAGCCGTTGGGAAACTGCTCCGTTTCGGGCCAAAACTGCTGCATCAGCCCGGCGACCGCGGAGCCCCAACCCGAGGGCGTCGCGATGTATTGGCGGCCGTTGACTGAGTAGGAAATCGAACTGCCGCGATGACCAGAGCCAGTATTAAAGCTCCAGAGTTTTTTGCCGGACCGGGCATCGAGGGCGAAGAAATCGCCCTCGGCATCGCCCGTGAAAATCAAGTTTCCGGCCGTGGCGAGGACGGAGGCTAGCAGCGGGTATTTGTACTCGTACTTCCAGACGGCTTTGCCCGTGAGGGGTTCGTAGGCGCCGAGATGCCCGCCGCTTTTCTTGTCGGGGGTGGGGACGAGCTTGAAGGTTCCGCCGAAAAAAGTCTTGCCTTCGGAAGGGGTCTCGGCTTGGGCGGTGACTTCTTCGCACCATTCGATGCCGGTCGTGAAGAAGAGGCCGGCCTTCGGCGACCAAGCCCCATGGTTCCAACTGCGGCCGCCGCCGATGGACGGACAGATCAGCTTCGGCTTGCCGACGACGGGTTCGTTTCGGCCGAGGAGTTCGCCCTTCTTACCGACGCCTTGGATCCAGTTGATGTTTTTCGCGACGGGCCACGCGGTGATGAATTCTCCGGTTGTGCGGTCCAGGACATAGGTGTAGCCGCCCTTGCTCACGTTAATCAGCACCTTGCGCGGTAGATCGACGAGGACGATTTCGTAAGCCGCGTCCCAATCCCAGACGTCATGGGGCACCTGCTGGAAGTGCCATTTCAGTTTTCCGGTTTCGACGTCGAGGGCAACAATGGAATCCGTATAAAGGTTATCGCCCTTGCGGTTGCCGCCATAGAAATCGGCGGCGGGATTGCCGACGGCCCAGTAGACTAAGTCGAGGTTGGCATCGAAGGAACCGGTCATCCAAGTGGAGCCGCCACCGAACTTCCAGCTATCGCCCTGCCAGCTTTCGTGGCCTTTTTCGCCGGGGCCGGGGATGGTCCAGAAGCGCCAAAGGTGGCGGCCAGTTTTCAAATCGAACGCGTTCAAATAACCGCGATGGGCGGAGTCGCCGCCGGTGACGCCGACGATGACTTTGCCTTTAGCGATCAAGGGGGCCGCGGTGATGTTACAGCCGCATTGGTTGGCGTCTTCGACGTTGACCTTCCAGAGTTGGCGGCCGGTCTTCGAGTCGAGAGCGACGACGTGGTTGTCGAGCGTACCCATGAGCAGGCGACCTTCAGAGACCGCGACGCCGCGATTCCACGGGCCGTAGAAGGTAGTGAAGGTTTTCGGCAGTTCGTAGATGTAGCTCCAGAGGCGCTTGCCGGTGACCGCATTGAGCGCGAACACTCGATTGTGGGAGGTGGAGATATACATGACGCCGTCGATCACCAGCGGCGTCGACTGCAAGCCTCCGTCATTGTCACCGGTTTGAAACACCCAGGCGGCGGCCAGTTGGGCCACGTTCGAGGTGTCGACCTGTTCAAGAGCGCTGTATCGCCAAGCGCTATTCTGGCCGCCGTACTCGGGCCAGTTTTCCTTGGTCGAACCGTCCTGGGCGAGAAGGGCGGCACCGATGAGCAACAACAGAGGGATCAATCGAGTCATAGACAACTTAGCCTTTCAGGACTTGAATACAGGCGAGAGCGAAGGCCGGGAGATCCTCGGGTTTTCGCGAGGTGACCAGATTCCGGTCAATCACGACTTCGGCGTCGATCCATTCGGCACCGGCGTTAACGACGTCGTCTTTGATGGCGAAAAAGCTAGTGGCCTTGCGGCCTTTCAACATGCCGTGGGCGGAGCATAGCACCCAGGGCCCGTGGCAGATGGCGGCAACCAGCTTGCCCTGAGCGTTCATGCCGGCGACGAACTGGTTAGCTTTGGGATGGCGGCGGATGTGATCTGGAGCGAAGCCGCCGGGGGCGATGACACCGTCGAAATCGTCGGGACTGACATCTTCGTAGCAGAGCTTGGCGACACAGGGGTATCCCAATTTGCTGGGGTAGGATTTGCCGGCCTCGGCACCGACCGTGACCACTTCCACGCCCGCTTCCTGCAAGCGATAGAGGGGGTACCAGATTTCCATTTCCTGGTACATCTGGTCCACTAACATCGCGACTCGTTTGCCTTTCAGTTCCATAGTAGTTACTCCAAGTATCGGCCGGCCGCATTGGAGCGGTCGAGCTTACGAAAGTGATCAAGAAGAATTCGGGTTACGCCGGGGACGGGGCTTTCCGTGCCGAGGTAGGCACCGTAGACGGCAAGAGCGAAGGGGCGGTTGGCGAGCCAGACGATGCCGAACTCGCATTTGACGCCGTCGAGGGCACCGGTCTTGGTGGCGGTGCGGACGGGGGTTACGACCTTGCGGACGTCCCCGACGACGAGTTCCATGAAGGTGAGGATCTCGCGAGAAGAGGCCGGGTCGAGAACCTTATTGCTATAGAGCATTTCGGCCAAGCGGGCCATATCGAGGGGGGTGGCGATGTTTTCGCGGTCGGCCTTGGCCGCGGGCAGGTCGATCATCTTGCGGCGTAACCGGATGCCCGGGAGGTTCATTTCGTCCATTCGGGTGTTAACGGCAGCCATGCCGCCAGCGAGGTCGATGAGCTTGTTGGTCGCTGCGTTGTCGGAGTTCTGAATCATGATGGTGATGAGCTCGCGAACCGTCAGCGAACCGGGGCCTTGCGTGGCCTTTTCATAGGCACCGCTAGATGGAACGATCTCTTCCTTCTTGATGGGCACGGACTGGTCGTAGGAGAGTTGGCCGGCGCGGATCAGCCGGGTGACTTCGACGAGCAGGGGAACCTTGATCGTGGAGGCCGTGGGGAACCAGGTTTCGCAGTGGTGGCAGAGTTGCTTGCCGGACTTGAGGTCGATCGCGGCGAGGCCCAGGACGCCATCGAAGGTGGAGTCGAACGCGGCTAGACGGGCCATCGTTTTGGTGGTCAACAAATCGGGCGCGGCAGCCTGGCCAAACAGGGGGGCGGCCACAAAGATCAAACCAATCGAGCGCAGCATACTCTGTCCGATTGTAAACTACGAGTCTATGCAGGATTTCGAAAAGCTTGGCGCCTTCTATCTAGGCAAGACCGACCAGGGTCTGCTCCTCCTCGATTCGAAGGACCTGGTCACCCACGCGGTCTGCGTTGGGATGACCGGTTCGGGCAAGACGGGGCTGTGCCTGGGGTTACTGGAAGAGGCGGCCATCGACGGAATCCCGGCGATCATCATCGACCCGAAAGGCGACTTGGCGAACCTGCTGCTGACCTTTCCGAACCTCGCTCCAGACGATTTCCTGCCGTGGGTGAATGAGGACACGGCGCGACAGAAGGGCGTGACAAAGGAACAGTTCGCGGCGGATACGGCGGGCAAGTGGAAGGACGGGTTGGCGCAATGGGGCCAGGACGGCGCCCGGATTCAACGGATGCGCGATGCGGCCGATTTCACGATTTATACGCCCGGGTCAAACGCCGGGGTGCCGGTGAGCGTGCTACGGTCGTTCACGGTTCCGTCGGCGGCCATACTCGAAGATCGCGAGGCGCTGCGGGAACGGATCCAATCCACCGCCACGGCGCTGCTGTCGCTGCTGAACGTGACGGGTGACCCGATTCAGAGCCGCGAACATATTCTGCTTTCGAAGCTGTTCGAGACGGCGTGGACGAACGGCAACGACCTGGACATTGCGACGCTGATTCAGCAGATTCAGAAGCCGCCCGTGACGCGGATTGGCGTGATGGAACTGGAATCGTTCTTCCCGGCGAAGGAGCGTTTTGAACTGGCGATTTCACTGAACAACCTGCTGGCTTCGCCGGGCTTCGAGGCCTGGATGGAGGGGGTGCCGCTGGACATTTCGAGCTTGCTTTACACGCCGGCGGGCAAGCCGCGGATGGCCATCTTTTCGATTGCCCACCTTTCCGACGCTGAACGGATGTTCTTTGTGGCGCTGTTGTTGAACCAAGCGGTGAGTTGGATGCGGACGCTGCCGGGTACGACGAGTTTGCGGGCGCTGATCTACATGGACGAGATCTTTGGCTATTTTCCGCCGACGGCTAATCCGCCTTCAAAGCTGCCTCTGCTGACGCTGCTGAAACAGGCTCGGGCTTTTGGCATTGGCGTGGTGCTCTCGACACAAAATCCGGTGGACCTGGATTACAAAGGGCTAGCCAACTGCGGCACTTGGCTCATCGGCAGGTTGCAGACCGAACGGGATAAGCAACGGCTGGTGGACGGTCTGCAAGGGGCGGCGGCGCAGTCCGGTTCGCAGATGAATCCGGTGGCGCTGGACCAGCTTTTGTCGAGCCTGAAGGCGCGCATCTTTTTGATGTCGAACGTGCATCGGGGCGGGCTGGAGGTGTTCGAATCGCGGTGGGTGATGTCGTACTTGAGCGGTCCGCTGACGAAGGCTCAGATCAAGCAACTGACCCACTCTAAGCCGGTAGAAGGCAGCGCTCCACCGCCACCGCGGGTCGCGGTCGCGGCCCCGGCGGGTAACCCGCGGCCGGTGCTGCCGCCGGAGATTGAACAGCATTTTCTGCCGTTCCGCGGTACCGGCGAGGTGGCCTACCACCCCGTGTTGATGGGCGCGGCGAGCGTCCGGTTTACCGACGTGAAGACGAAGATCGACATCACGCGGGACGTTCGTTTTCTGACGCCGCTACAGAGTGGCCCGGTGCCGGTGGACTGGCAACAGGCCGAAGAGACCGACGTCGAGCCGACCGAGGTGGAGGCCGAGCCGTCGTCGCCGGCGACGTATGAGAGCCTGCCGGAAATCGCAGCCAAAGCCAAGTCCTATGCGGGCTGGAACAAGGACCTGGGCAACTGGCTGTTTGCGACCCAGAAGCTGGAGCTGTTTCGAAGCAACAACCTGAAGATGGTTTCCGAACCGGAAGAGTCTGAACGCGATTTCCGCATCCGGCTGAACGACGCGGCTCGGGTGGCGCGCGACGAAGCTGTCAGCGTGTTGCGGCAGAAATATACGCCCAAGCTGAACCTGCTGGAAGAGCGGATTCGAAAGGCTCAGCAGGTGATCCAGAAAGAGGAGGAGCAATCGTCGGCGGCCAAGGTACAGACCGGTTTGTCGATTGCTACCGGCATTCTGGGTGCTTTTCTGGGAAGGGGCTTCGGCAAGTCGACCGTAGGCGCCGTGGGGTCTGCCGCGCGATCCTTCGGTAAGGCGAGCAAAGAGTCGAGCGACGTGGGCCGGGCGCAGGAGAATCTTCATGCGGCTGAGGAGCAGAAGGCGGAGATCGAACAACAGTTGCAGGAGGAGGTGGCCACCATGCAGATGAAGTTCGATGCGCTTAACGAGGCTTTGGAGACGATCAACATAGCCCCCAAGAAGACCAACATTACAGTGAAGTTTTTCTCGCTCTGTTGGCGGCCCGAATAGCTACGGGACCCATTCTCCAACGAAGATATTGAATTCAAAGCGGCTGGTCGTTTTCCAGGAACTGGAGAAGACCAGCTTCGTAC
>JBBRIO010000254.1:0-7366 GCA_038220855.1 Bryobacterales bacterium
GTAATTGCCGCCGGGGATGGAGACGGCGGAGTAGCGGCCGCCATCATCGGTGACCGTGTCGCGGGAGAAGCCGGTGGCCTTGTTGGTGATAGAAATTTTAGCGTTCGGGACGATAGCTCCGGACTGGTCTTCGACCGTTCCGACGAGCGACCCTTAAAGAACCTGAGCGGAGGCGGGGACGGTTGCGACCCCCACCAGAACTACCAGCGAAAGTACAGAAAACCACAGACGCCGAATATGAATTTTCATAAGTTTACCCTAAGAGATACCAACGGGCGAAACCCGTTTTTTCTTTATTACATCTCAGAGGGCTCGTGTCAACGAAGAGATTATTTTTTTCGGCCTTGCTCCATCTTGTAGGCTTCCGGGGGGAGCTTTCGCATGACGCGAATCCCCCAAGTGGCGAACATCGCGACGAGGAAAGCGAAGAAGATGACGAAGTAGACGACGTAGCGGCCGGGTACCCGTTTGGGCTCTTCGGCGATGAAAGTTTCGGTCATAGAGAAGCTGATTCCTGATTAGTGACGGAAGTGTCGAAATCCGGTAAAGACCATGGCGAGGCCGAGCCGATTGGCGGCGGCGATCACTTCGGCATCCTTGATGGACCCCCCGGGTTGGATGGCGGCGGTGATGCCGTGGGCGGCGGCGGCTTCGAGGCCGTCGGCGAACGGAAAGAAGGCGTCAGAGGCCACTATTGAGCCAGAGAGGGGCAAGACGGCCTTCTTGGCCCCGATCTCGACCGAGAAGACGCGGCTCATCTGGCCGGCCCCGGCGCTGAGCAGTTGGCCGTCCCTGGCGTAGACGATGGCATTCGATTTGACGTGCTTGACGACCTTCCAACCGAAGGCGAGGGCGGCCCATTCGGCGTCAGTTGGTTGCCGGTCAGTGGGAACCAGGGCGGCGGCTCGGTCGAGGCCGGCGAGGTCCGGAGTTTGGACGAGGAAGCCGCCGCTGATGGACTTGACGACGTACTGATCAGTGACTGCTTGGACCTTGACGAGGCGTAGATTTTTTTTTATGGTGAGGATGGCCAAAGCGTCGGGAGTGAAGTCCGGGGCGGCGATCGCTTCAATAAAAGTTTTCCCGATTTCGGTAGCGGTGTCGGCGTCGACGGGCCGGTTGAAAGCGAGAACGCCCCCGAAAGCGCTGATGGGATCGGCGGCGAAGGCCCTTCGATAGCTTTCGGCGAGGGTTGCTTGTTCGGCACAGCCGCAGGGATTGGTGTGCTTAATGATGACGGAGGCGGGTTGGGCGAACTCGCTGACGAGTTGCCAGGCGGCGTCGAGATCTACGACATTGTTATAGCTGAGCTCTTTGCCGTGGAGTTGCTGGCCGCCAGCGACGCCGGAGTGGCCGGTGGCGTAGAGGGCGGCGGCTTGATGGGGGTTTTCGCCGCACCGGAGGGCGAGGATTTGGGGGACGCGGAGGTCGAGGGTGGCCGGGACCGAGACGGGGGGCACGTCGACGAGGGCGAGGCGGTTGGAGACGGCGCGGTCGTAGGCGGCGGTGTGGTGGAAGGCTTTGACGGCGAGACGCCAGTGGGTGGCGGGGAGGAGCGAGCCTTGATTGGCTTCGAGTTCGGCGAGGATGGCGGGGTAGTCGGCGGGTTCGACTACGACGCCGACGTCCTGGTAGTTTTTAGCGGCGGCGCGGATCATGGTGGGGCCGCCGATGTCGATGTTTTCGATGAGATCTTCGGTGGTGGCGTCAGGATTGGCGGCGATTTTTTCGAAGGCGTAGAGGTTGACGCAGACGAGATCAATGGTGGGGATGGCGTGTTGTTCGATCGCCTCCATGTGTTCGGGCTTCGAGCGGATGGCGAGGATGCCGCCATGAATGGCGGGATGGAGGGTCTTCACGCGGCCATCGAGCATTTCGGGGAAATGGGTGACGGCGGAGACGTCAAAGACGGGGATGCCCGCGTCCTGCAGGAGTTTGGCGGTGCCGCCGGTGGAGATGAGGTCAATGTCGAGGGTGCGGAGTCCGCGGGCGAATTCGACAGCGCCGGTCTTGTCAGTCAGGCTCAACAGGGCCCTTTCGATCTTTGCCATGAGCCTCTATTCTCCCATAGCGATGTTGCGCTAGACTGGCAGGAGTGGCCCCGATAAGAAGGGGACTTTCCGATCCTAAACACAAGGTCGATTCTGATCGACGCGCCGAAGGGGTAGACTGGTCAACGGTTTACCCCTTCTCGCTTTTTATGATTACCCGACGCTTGTTTCTTGCTTCCTTGACGGCTGCGCCGGCTCGCCGCCCGAATGTAGTGGTTTTCATGACCGATGACCACGGGGCCTGGGCGACTGGCACCTACGGATGTGGCGAGATGGTGACGCCGAACGTGGACGCGCTGGCGAAGACGGGGGTGAAGTTTACGCGGGCCTTTGCGTGCACGCCGGTTTGCTCGCCGAGCCGGGTGACCTATATCACCGGGCGAATTCCTTCGACGCACGGGGTGCAGGACTGGCTGCGGCCGGAGGATTCGTTTGGCCCGACGGCGAAGCGTTGGCTGGACGGGCACTTAACGTACACCGAGTTGCTGGCGAAGGCGGGCTATCGCTGCGGCATGGTGGGCAAGTGGCACATGGGGGAGGACGAGAAGGCTCAGCGGGGGTTTTCGTATTGGGCGACGGTACCGGGTGGGGGTGGGACGTTTAAGAACGCTGAGTTTGTGAAGAACGGCGAGACGAAGGTGATGCCGGGGTTCAAAGAAGACGCTATCGGGGACTTTGCGTTAGAGTTTCTGGAGCAGCAGAAGGGCGACGAGCCGTTCTATCTGCACGTGCCGTTCTATGCGCCGCATACTCCTTATGATTTTCAGCCGGAGGCGGACCAGAAGCCTTATGAGAACGCGGCGTTTGGGTGCTTCCCGGATGAACCCGCGCATCCGAATCGGAATTATGGCCAGCGGAACTTGCAAAAGAACCAAGCGGCGAAGAAGGGCTATTCGGCGTTGATCACCGGGATGGACCGGAATATTGGTCGAATTCTTCGTCGCTTGGAGGAGCGGGGTTGGCGGGAGAATACTCTGGTGGTGTTTACGGCTGATCAGGGCTGGAACGCGGGTCATCACGGCGTGTGGGGCAAGGGGAATGGGACTTGGCCATTCAATATGTATGAGGAGTCGATTCGGGTGCCGATGATTTGGAGCCACCCGGCGAGGCTCCGGGCGGGGCAGGTGACGACCGAGATGGTTTCGTCGTACGATTTCTTTCCGACGATTTTGGATTATGTGAGGGTGGCGGCACCGGCGGATCGGCGGCGTCCGGGGCGGAGCTATGTACCGCTACTGGAGGGGAGGCGGGTAGCGTGGCGGGATCGGTTGTTCTTTGAGTACAGCAACGTTCGCGGGGTGAGAACTGGACGCTACAAGTTGGTGCTGCGGACCGAGGAGTGGCCGAGCGAGCTTTATGACCTGGAGAAGGACCCGGGTGAGCGGGTGAACCGATTTGCTGATCCGGCGTTGGGCGGGGTGCGGAAGGCGTTGACGACGGAGTTGGAGGGCTTTTATAAGGAGCAGGGGGCACCGCCGCTCGAGCGATGGCGGGAGACGACGAAGCAGAGTTTGACCAGGTACAGTTCGAAGGGTCCGGTAAAAGAGTGAGGGGCGTATCAAACGATTCTGCGATTGGGGGCGTCTAGTAGTTAAACTGGAGTAGAAATGAACCGATTTGTAGTGCTGGGATTGCTTGCGACGATGGGCTTTGGCCTTCGAGCTCAGGAGACGCCGAATCTTTTTCAGTCGGCGGCGCCGGAAGTGGATCAGGCTTTGCGGAAGCGGGTGAGCGAGTTTTACAAGCTACTCGAAGAGGGGCGGTTTCGGCAGACCGATGCCTACTTGGCCGAGGATGCCAAGGACGTTTATTACGAGCAGGAGAAGAAGCGGATTCGCGGCCATGAGATCGTCCGGATTAACTGGGCGGATGGTTTTAAGAAAGCGGTGGTCGTGACGGTGTTGCAGACGGATGTGGTGATGCGGGGGAATACGATGGCGGTGGGCGCGCCGATTGCGACGCGTTGGCGGCTCGAAGCAGATAAGTGGGTGATGTATTTCGAGACGACAGGGGGAAAACCGTCGCCGTTCGGTTCCTTGAAGGCGGGGCCAAACCAAACGAAGGGTTTGACGTCGGAGGAGCTGATCAAGAACCCATCGGTAATTTTCAATCAGATCACGGTAGAGAAAGATGTGGCGCGGTTGAAGTCGTACGAAAAGTCGTCTGATTCGATTTTGGTTTCGAACGGCATGCCGGGCGGAATTACTGTTCTGTTTGTGCCTAACCTGGTGATTCCTGGATTCAAGTACCGGGTGGAGAAGCAGGAGCTAGGGGCGGGAGAAAAGACGAAGATCGTGTTTGAGTATGACCCGGGAGTTGATCTTTCGGCGAAGACGACGATAACGGGCCAGATTCGGATTGAACCGTTTAGCAAAGCGTATCCGATTGCGGTGATGTTTGAGGTTCCAGAATCGGTGAAGAAGCAGCTTCCGAAGTAGTTGTTGGGTTTTGGCAGGTGGATTGCAGCGTAGTTTGCTGAGGTGAACATGAACGTTCAACGGCAGACTATTGATTTTGGGTCGGTTACGCGACAAACGGACCGGAAGGCGACGACGAGGAATTCGGCGTTCGACGCAATTTTGGCGCGGGAGGGTGGGGTGAGGCGGCAGGAAACTGTCACTTCGGCCCCAGGGCGACAAAATCCTGTCACGACTCCAGCGGCGGCGCGGGGGGATGAGGTTTCGACCAGCGGACGACTGTTTCGGACGGTGGGGCTGACGCCGTTTGGACCGCCGCCGAGTCCTCCCACCGTGCCGCCCGCGGTGCCGCCCGCGGTGCCGCCCACGGTCGCGCCGACGGTCGCGCCGACCAACCGTTCAACAACGCCTCCTCCGCCCGCCGGCTCGACGACCGGGTCGCAGGTGAATACGGACCGGCATCCTGGGATGGCGGCGCTGCGGTCGACGCTCGCGGCGATGGGACTGCAGACGTCTGGATTGCAGATGGAGTATACCGAGGAGGCTGTCGGCTACCCCGGCGGGTCGTACATGAATCGGTTGATTTCGGTGCGTTCGCCAAGCGGAACCTGGGAGAACTACGATGCCGAAATGACGTTGCGGAATCCACAGATTACCGCCGGTGAAATGAAGATCAAATTTGGACTGAACGGCTAGAAGGGTGCTCGGCGCCGCCTGGTTGCGTTAGCATCGGGGAATGATTTTTTCGCTCGCTTTACTTCTACTCCAGGCGGACTGGTCCAGTTGGCGCGGTCCCTTTGAAAACGGGATGGCTCGCGGGGAAGCGCCAGTAACCTGGAGCGACAGCGAGAACGTCGCGTGGAAGACGAACATCCCCGGGCGGGGACACTCGTCGCCGGTAGTTTACGGCGATTTGGTGTTTTTGACGACGGCGATACCGGAGGGCGAGCTGAGCACGCCCGGTGGAGGCGGCGGAGGGGCGCGGCGGGGAGGGCCGGGTGGAGGATTTGCGGCGAACGTTCCTCATCGGTTCGTCGTGATGTGTTTGAACCGGAAGGACGGCAAGGTGGTTTGGGAGCGCGAGGCGACGAAGGCTACTCCGCATGAGGGCTACCACTTCCGCTATGGCAGTTTCGCATCGAATAGCCCGGTGACGGACGGAAAGCATGTTTATGCTTTTTTTGGTTCCCGGGGGCTGTATGTCTACACGATGGACGGTAAGCCGGCTTGGCAGAAGACGTTCTCTCCGATGAAGATGCGGCTCGCCTTCGGCGAGGGAACGGCTCCGGTGTTGCACGAGAACACGGTTCTTCTGGGGTTTGACCAGGAGGAAGGGTCGTACTTGCTCGCGCTCGATAAGACCACCGGGAAGCAGTTGTGGAAGGTGGACCGTGATGAGCCGAGCGCCTGGGCGCAGCCGCTGGTTTTGACCCACGAGGGTGTGAAGCAGATTGTGGTGGCGGCCAGCAATAGGGTTCGGTCTTATGAGTTCGCGACGGGGAAGCTAATTTGGGAGTGCGCCGGGCTGGGGACCAATGTGATTCCGGCACCGGTGACCGCGAAGGGAATTGTCTATGTCATGAGTGGACACCGCGATCCGAACCTGCTGGCGCTGCGGTTGGGCCGGAAGGGCGACCTAACCGGGAGCGACGCCATCGTTTGGCAGAACAAGCGGGCGAACTCCTATACTCCTTCGCCAGTTCTGGTCAACGATCGGCTCTACTTTGTGAGTGACAACGGATTCTTAAGCTGCCTGAATGCAGCCACCGGTGCGGTGTTGTTCCAAGAGCGGCTGCCAAAGCCCTATAACTTCAAGGCCTCTTTAGTGGGTGCCAATGGCAAGCTTTATCTTTCGACCGAGGAGGGTGACGTGCTGGTTTACAAGCTCGGCGACCAGATGGAGTTGCTGGCGACGAATTCCATGAAAGACGAGGTCTTTATCGCCAGTCCGGCGATCGTGGCGGGCGACCTTTACCTGCGGAGCCAGAGAGCGGTTTACTGCATCCGGACGAAGAAATGAACCCAGCTCCGGCTCGTAATCAGGCACTCGACGCCTACCGCGGTTTCGTCATGTCGCTGATGATGGCCGAGGTTTTGCATTTGTCGCAGATCGCGCGGGCGTTTCCAGACAATTGGGTTTGGCAGACGCTCTCGTATCACCAATCCCATGTGGCGTGGGAGGGCTGCTCGCTGCATGATATGATTCAGCCTTCGTTTTCGTTCCTGGTGGGAGTGGCTTTGCCGTACTCGATAGCGAGCCGACTGGCGAAGGGCGCCAGTGGGACGTCGATGTTCTTCCATACGTGCTGGCGAGCATTTTTGCTGATCGCGTTAGGAATCTTTCTCCGCTCTACGCACAGCCTGCAAACCAATTTCACGTTTGAGGATACGCTGACGCAGATCGGGTTAGGGTATCCGTTTCTATTTGTTTTGGGCCTTCGGCCGCCGCGTTGGCAGTGGGCGGCTTTAGGGGTGATTCTCTTTGGCTATTGGCTTGTTTGGGCGCTCTATCCGCTGCCGCCGGAACTGGGGTTCGGCGCCCATTGGCAGAAGGCTGACAACTATGGGGCGGCTTTCGACCGCTGGTTTTTAAATTTGTTCTCTCGACCGACGCCGTTTTTGGGCAATCGGGGAGGATATTTGACGCTGAGCTTTATCCCGACACTGGGAACCATGATTCTTGGTTTGGCGGCCGGGCGTTGGCTGCGGGCTTCTGCTCCGACGCTGCCCTTGCGTCAGTTTTTGGGGGCCGGAGTGGCTTGCGCGGCGGGTGGGCTGTTCCTGCACTTTACGGGGATCTGCCCGATTGTGAAACGCATTTGGACCCCAGCGTGGACGCTTTTCAGCGGGGGTGCCTGTTTCCTGCTTTTGGCTGGGTTTAGTTGGATTATCGACGTC
>JBBRIO010000255.1:0-7361 GCA_038220855.1 Bryobacterales bacterium
CACCCGGCCCCCCGGCCGCAATGCCCGCGCCAACCGCGCCACGTAACCCTTGTCCGTCAACGGAAACGGTTCATACGTAATGACGATCAGGTCCCACCGCCCCTCACCAAAATCGAACGCCTCGTTCGACGTCATCAGCGCCTGCAACTTCACTCCCGCCGCCTCGGCATTCCGCCGCGCCACGGCCAGCCCTTCGTCAGACACATCGAACCCACTCACATCCCAGCCCCTGATCGCCAGAAAAACGGAATTCCGCCCCTGCCCCATCCCCACGTCGAGCGCCCTGCCAGGCTTCGTGTCTTCCACTGCCGAAACCAGCAAAGCATTCGGTTTCGTACTGAAGCCCGGCGTTTTGCTGGCATAAATCTTATTGAAAATCTTCTGCCAGCCGTCCACTTGCGACTTCATCCCCCTAAGAATGGCCCCTCGTGCATTGTTCAGATCCGCCGCCGACGCTCCGTCGCGCCGTAGAGCGGCCTGAAACTCGGCAATCAGATTCGCTGGATTACGGGAAGCAGGAACCCCTTCGAGCCATGCCAAAACCTTCCGCCAAATGGCGTCACCGCTGTCCTGACCGAACACCAACATCGGGCTCAACAACAAGAACCTTCGTCCAGCTTCGAAACCCATAGGCTCAGTATCTCTTACTCCGTCGCAAGACTATCCCCGTATTCTGGCCACGTCTCCGTCCTAAGTGCGCCGCCAAAGCCCTTCCCCATTCGCTACTCGCCCAGCCAAGCCTGCAGCTTCTCCGCCGGTGCCGGTCCCTTATAGTCGCGAAGGATTTGTTCCGCCTTTCCGCGCTCTCGGGGCTGCTCCGTGAATACGGCCTTCGCTGTCTTTCGCTTAATCCCTCCCGATAGGCCTACCAGGTTTGGGATGTAGACCTTGATGATGTTGTCCGCGTCGGGCGAGGCTGGGATGGCGATCTGATGAAACAGAGTGGTTACCCATCGCTCCAGGACTGCGGCCGGCACTGGGTCGGCGGCCGTCAGCAGGGAGTTGATTGAGCCGACTAGCGTGCTTCTTGCCTCCGGTGCCAGCTTTGGCTGCTCCAAGTGGATCCGAATGGCATCCAACTCCGGAGCTCCCAGCTTTTCGCTCGTCTCTACACAGTCGCCGATATAGTCGGCGAAGAGAAAGCCCAATGTTGCCGCCTGGCGATTGGCTTGCTCTAATACCTCTACCAGCCGCAGCTTCTTGGACTCTACTTCCCGGAACAGACGCGCATCCGCTATGGACTCCTCGGGGGGAAGCAGCGTCTGAAGGCGGCCCTCGGAGAGTACTTCTTCTCCCGCGTTGTGGGCGGAGATGGAGAAGGCGACCAGCCTCGTTCCCGCCCCAACGTCGTGCTCCGACCAGACCCCGGGGACAGCGTAGTAACGCGTGCCCACGCGGCGGGTCTGGCGAGCTTTTACCGTCACCGGTTTGGGGGTTCCTGTTACTAGGGTCCCTTTCAGGACCTCCTCGATAATCAGGTGAAGCTCGAGGTTGCGACGCGTGGGCCCTTCCTCCTCCGCTACCCAGGGTCCAACGTTGGCGGACTCGATTCGGATAAGGAGGATATGCGTCGACCGGAGAAGCAGAGACTGCGCGTCGGCATTTACTGGCACCATGGAAACCCTCTTTGCTGGTTGTTGTTTGCGGGGCGGGCCGACTCGCTGCGCGATGGCTGGAATCGCCAGCAGCAACGCCACCACCGCCAGTTCGGCCAAGCTATGTTTCATGTCGTGGCGTCCACGATTAAGAGATTCAATGACACCGGTCCGCGCACTTCAACGCCGGAACCGTCTACCGGGGCCGCCGCCTTCACCGGTGTCGGGTCTTGCACCATGGTAATCGCAAGGGGCGTGTTAATGGTACTGATCCCGGCCGCGTTAAACGTCATGCCGAGACGGATCGTCCACGTGTTGGTCAACACATGAGAGTAGAGCCGGCAGGCGGCATGCACGGTGGGACGTTGCACGCCGCTGACGTTGGTCCAAAAGACGAGAGCGCTGAGGAAGTCAATGTTGAAGCGGTAGTCGATGAGGCGGGCGGCTGGAAAGCCTTCGTGGCGGCGTGGGCAGAAGTCGCCAGGGCTATCCCACATCTGCACCCGCCAACGCTCGCCAACGTTGCCGGGTCCAGCGGCGTTGGGCCGCGCAGTTCTGCGAATGGCAAGCGGCGGACCAGGTGCGCCTTCCGTGCCGATGCAGCGATTGCCACCGGTGCCTTCCAGGCCGAAGTTTGTCGTGTCCAGCACGGGTCCGGCCTGAACCGTGAAGCCCCCGACCGGGGCCGGCGGCCGGAAAAGTTGGAACATCGTGTGATTGGGCGGACGGACCCAGGCGGTGAAGCGAGGGTGGACAGTGTTCGGCGGGTTGGGGTCGCGGTAATTCGCGACATTGTCCTCAGTAGGCGGGACGGTGGTGGAGCCTGGACTTGCCAGCTCATTATTCACCCAGCCGGCGAAAACGTTGTTAAGGCCGCGCAGGCCGTCAGCGGCACCTCCGATAACTTCGGCAATGGCATCGTTGTGGCAGCCGGCCCGGGCAGGGTTCGTGAAGATTCCCGTGGTCACTTGAACGCCGGTGTTGGCAGTGGGCGCGGCCGGAATCAGGCGGGCATTGGCTGGGCGAGTGACGCTTGAGTTCGTGAAACCGAAGACCTGAACGAGCACTAGCGGCATGACAATGTAGGGCTCGCGATCGACGCGGTTGTTCGCCGCATCGGTCCCGTCGAATACTCTATTGCCGTTGGTGTCGACGTAGGCGCGTATGTAGAACGACCCGCCGGCGTCGGCGAGAAGGGTGGCTTTCAAGGGGTCGCCAACGTCCGGTGTAAGCGTAGGGACGGCATTGACGGACAAAGCAATAATCTCGGCGTTGTCTCCGTTGGGGGCGGGGCGCGTGTCCCGGGTGACCTCCCACCGCGTGGGGATGCCGGTAGGCTCAATCACGACGGAGAGGTTGATGAGGTCGGCCGCACGGATCGACTCCTTGACGAGGACTAGGGGAGGGTTGGTAGGGAAGTTCTCGGAGTAGTCGGCGGCGTTGAGAGCACCAACGCCTTTGGCAAACGTGTGGCGATTGACCGGAGAGTTGCCGAAACGGCTGGTCTGGGCGGGGGTGGAAGGGACGTCGGCACTAAGGTTGCGAAGGCGAACGACGGTGATGGCGACCCGGTCAATGTCCTCCTCCACGTCGCGGATACCGAGTTTGAAACCGGTGTCGCGCAATGCGCCGCTCACACGCCCGCCCTGCGCAAAGCGTTTAATGCCGTCGACGGGGGACGCGGCGGTGTGGGGTATATTGAGCGGGTTGGCGAGGCCGGCTCCGCCAGTTTCATTGAGAAACACGCCGACGCGGGGGTTCCTTGCTTCGATGGGGGCGAGTGTGAACTGGCCCACCCAGTCCTGGGGCTCCACCTTCAGGAACATCATCGCGCGGCCATGGTGGCCAGAGGCATCCTGGACATGGAGGAAACGGCCCACGCCTGCCTTATCGCTGTCGGAGAGTGCCACGGGGTCGACGTTGAAGGTGTCGCGCGCCTGGCCGATGTCAAGGATGACTCGGACAACAGTGACGCGAACGTGGTCCGCGTCGGTTTCACCACCCTGCACCCCGAGGGTAATTGGGACTTCGCGAGCGGCGGCGCTGACGATAGTGCCTTCCACGAAGAAGCGCCGGCCACCGGCCGGGAAGCCAGCATCGTGGGTGATGGGGATGATCCCCGTTTGCGCAGATTCGCCGCCGGTGGGCGTTTCGTTGTCGAAGAGGCTGACACCCACCCCGGGAGTAAGAGTGAGGGTGCCGGTAAAGGCGCGCGGGATAACGCGGCGGACTATCAGCATGGCTCGGGCGCGCTCTTTGACGGGGGTGCTTTGGATGTGGACTGTTCGGCCGGGAGTGACTTTCTGCGCGGCGCTGAGCGCGACAGGATCAGTGGCGGCGGCGGTGCGGCGGCGGCAGATATCGAGGGTAACGTCGATGGCGGTCATCTTAGCCGTGGCCGGCGGGCCGATGCGTTTGGTGCCTTCGGTGAGCGTAAGGGTGAGGGTCACGTCTTCCATGGCGTCACTCCGGCGGGCACCCTGCGCGAGGACGGTGACGCCGGTGCGGAGAGCGGCACCGGGGAAGACATTGTCCCTACCGTTGAATGTGATTTCGGCGTGGGGAAACACGGAGTTGAAGAACTTGATGCGGTTGCCCGAGCGGGTGAACGTGCCTCTGCCATCGAAATCGGTATCGGTTTGAAGGACAACGGAAGCGAATTGAGGGTTAGTGTCGGGTTTCTTAACGACGACCACGCGCTGGCCGGGTTGGACGGTTGGCGTGGGCGCGGCTTGAACCCCAGCCTGGGCACCAGCCTGGGCCGGAACTTGGGCAGATTTAGCATCGGCGGCGCGGGCGCCGGCCGGAGCGGGGGCGGGGGCGGCGGTAGTTGTTGCCTGCGCGGCGGTGGGATCCGGCACGTGGAGGCCGAAGCTGACGATGGGGTTTACCTCGAGGATAACCGGTGGCTCAGGTGTGACTCCTTCGCAAGGGGAGGAGACAACCAGACGATGGTAGAAGCGGCAGCCGAAGGTGTCCTTAGTGTCTTTGAACTCGCGCTGGGCAGACTGGGGGGAGCGGCGGGTTTCGCCATCGGACCAGAAGCGGCGTTTGCATCCGGCCGTGCCCTCCGAGGCACGGGGACAGGGCCAACGCTCAGGACGGACGACGGTCCCGGCGCGGAACAGCAGAACCATAACGCGGCGGTTGACGCCGTTTTGGGCGTTGCGATCCGCTTTGTCCGATTGCGCGGCGAAGGCGCTGGTCTGGCTCTTGGAGAAGACCATAACAGGATTGAACTCGCTGCAGCCCTGAAAATCTCCCTTGCCCTGGGCGTCGCTGCCTTTGGCGAGGAAGTCCGACTTTTGGACGCTTTCGGGGCTCAGAAAGTCCATGTAGGCGAGGAAGAGCTTTTCACGGGTTTTCGGGCCGGGGCTCCCATCGGCGGTGAGGCCGCTCCGGTCCTGGAACTGTTCCACGGCCGTCTTGGTCGTTGAGTTCATGGAGCCGGTCACGGGGCCGGGAGATTGGCCGATGGCGGCTAGCATCTCTTGGATGGAGGCGATGCCCCAGCCTTCGTTCTGGCCCGATTGATAAAGGCTTTCCCAGATAACGACATCCCGGACAAGGACGGCAAAAATGGACTTGGCGCGATGGCCGCTAAGCGTCTTGTTGAAATCGTCATCGCCGGAAGGATCGGCGTGGCCGAAGACGGACATGGGAGCGCCGGGGTGTTGTTTTCGGAGATCGGCGAGTTCGACGAATTCGCTCCTTGTGGCAGGAAGGACAAAGGACGAATTGAAGGCGAAGCGAACATCGTTGAGCTTCCAGCACGCTACAGGAATGAGCTCGAGGCGAAAAGTATTCTTTTCGTTCCCCGTGGCGGGAGCGGCGAGACTAGGGAAGCGTTCGATAGAAGGGTGGGACGCCGACTGCCCGCCGGAAGCTGGATCGGGGATAACCGGGGGGCCGGGAGACGGCATTGGGGGCGGGACTCCTTAACTAGCTATGGTGTTTCCTAAGTCCGCATCGTTTCGGACCTACTCGTTAAAGCGAAAAACGGGGCGAGGAGCCATCTTCCGCCGACAGGATTATGTCATTTTGGGGATGAACTGCGCAACGGGGAGCCGATCCGGCGAAGCCCGCCAAGCAGCCAGGTCCATAACCAGTCGTCGCGTAGCCCCAAAGGAGCAGAAATTGAAGAACCATGTGAGGTGGAACAAAACTCCGTCCAATGGGGATAGACTATCTTGCCGTTGCCGATCCCGGCCCTCGCATCGCGCCTGATTTGCGACGGATCACGATCGGGTAGGTTTCCTCGCAAGGATCCGGTTACGTTGGATCTCCCGGACTTTGGACGCTTCTCAGGAAGGCGTTCGCGTAAACACCTTTAGTGGGACAGAGCCGATGCTCGAGCAAGTTGGATAATGCCCGGTAGCCATTTCCCCTCACCCTCCGCGGTCAGTTGTCGGATGTTATCGAGATGGGTGGGACCGATTCTTCCGCGCCTCCCATTGGCACCCAACTGTTGAGCACCACCAATTCACAATTCACCGGCACCTATGCCGAGCACGCGATGGCCGAAGTCGGAAAGCTCACAATCAGGCCCAAAATGCGAAACCAAATCATGCGTTCGCATCGTTGCGGAGCCGAAGTGCGCTAGTTTCCGCTGTTGTCAGCGTAAAATCGGGTATGCGAATCCCCGGCGGCCTCCTCACACTCCTTCTCACCTGCTCGTTGCCCGGCCTCGCTCAAGACCCCCCCAAGAAACCAGTCGTCTGGGTCCTCTCCACCGGAGGCACCATCGCCGGCCAAGGTGCCTCCTCCACCAGCCTCACCGAGTACAAAGGCGGCGTCCTAACCGGCCTCCAACTCGTCAAAGCCGTCCCGGAGATCGCCCAAATCGCCGACGTCCGCGTCGAACAAATCGCCAACGTCGGCAGCGCCAACATCACCATCGCCCACTGGCTCACCCTCGCCACCCGTATCAACCGCATCTTCACCGACGAACCCTCCACCGCCGGCGTCGTCATCACCCACGGCACCAACACCATGGAGGAAACCGCCTACTTCCTCAACCTCACCGTCAAGCACGACCGCCCCGTCGTCCTCGTCGGCTCCATGCGCCCCGCCTCCGCCATCAGCGCCGACGGGCCTCTCAACCTCTTGAACGCCATCCGTACTGCCGCTTCCCCCGCCGCCCGCGGCAAGGGCGTCCTGCTCATCTTGAACGACGAAATCAACGCCGCCCGCGACGTTACCAAAACTAACACCCTCCGCGTCGAAACCTTCCGCTCTCCTGATCTCGGCTACCTCGGCTTCGTCGACGGCGACAAAATCAGCTTCTACCGCACCCCCACCCGGCGCCACACCACCGCCTCGGAATTCGACGTCACCGGACTCCAGGAACTGCCATCGGTGGAGATCCTCTACTCCTACGTCCAGCCAAATCCCATCCTGATCCAAGCCCTGCTCTCGAGCGGCGTCAAAGGCATCGTTATGGCGGGAACCGGTGCCGGCCTGGTCTCGGACGTCGAAAAGGGTGCCTTGGCCAAAGCGAAGGGAACCGTAGTCGTTAGGTCCAACCGCACCGGCAGCGGCCGAGTTCCCGCCCGCGAAGACTACGACCCCCTCGGCATGATTGCCGCGGACAATCTCAACCCCCAAAAAGCCCGAATCTTGTTAATGCTCGCCCTGACGAAGACCACCAACCTAGCCGAAATCCGCCGCATCTTCGACGAATACTAGACTTTCTGAGGCCAACGAACTCGCCGTTCACAAGGTAAAAAAATAAATCTGCTCCCCGCATCCATCTCATTCAAAGCT
>JBBRIO010000256.1:0-7355 GCA_038220855.1 Bryobacterales bacterium
GCGCGGGCAGCAGTAGTTTTGGCTCCGCTGGTAGCATCGGCGGGGACCAACATCAAGGTGATGGAAGCGATGGCGATGCGGAAGGTCGTCGTCGCGACACCGGCGGGGATCAACGGACTGGACTTAACGGATGGGGTTGACGTGGTCGTACGGCGGACGGGAGCGGAGATGGCAGCGGCAATTGAGGAGTTGCTCGAGAACACCGAGCGGCGCAAAACGATGGAAATGGCAGCGAGGCGGACGGCGGAGGGTCGCTACGGGTGGGACCGTATCGGCGAAGAGCAGGCGGCGTTATACCATAGACTGAGAGATTCTTATGTCGCAAAAGTTATCTGACATCGGCTTGGTTGGGCTCGCGGTTATGGGCCAAAACCTTGCTTTAAACATCGCCGATCACGGCTTCCAGATTTCGGTTTACAACCGGACCACCGAGACGATGGAGAAGTTCGTCGCCGAGAACCCGAACACGCCGGGCGGCGTGGTCGGCGAGGCGACGCTGGAAGGCTTTGTCGGCTCGCTGGCCAAGCCGCGGAAGATCATCATTCTCGTGAAGGCGGGCGGCCCGACCGACGCCGTGATTAGCTCGCTGGTGCCGCTGTTGGACCAGAACGACATCATTATCGACGGCGGGAACGCCCTCTGGACCGATACAATTCGGCGCGAGAAAGAGTTGTCGGCCAAAGGCCTGCGCTTTGTCGGTTCGGGCGTATCGGGCGGCGAAGAGGGTGCGCGGTTCGGCCCGTCGCTGATGCCGGGCGGTGACCTATCGAGCTTCGAAGAGATCAAGCCGATTTGGGAGGCGATTGCGGCCAAGGTTGACGCGACCACGGGCAAACCGTTGATGGGCGCGACTCCTGGGAACCCGATTTCCGGCGGGGTGCCGTGTACGACGTACCTTGGACCAAACGGTGCCGGGCACTACGTAAAAATGGTGCATAACGGCATTGAATACGGCGATATGCAAATGATCTGCGAGGCGTATTCGATTTTGACTCAGTTGGGCGGGTTGACCCCGGCCGAGTGCAGCGCCGTATTCGCCGATTGGAACAAGGGAGTGCTCGATAGCTTCCTGATCGAGATTACTGCCGATATCCTGCAGCAGACCGATCCGATGAAGGGTGGCCCGTTCGTCGACATCGTGCTCGATACGGCGGGGCAGAAGGGGACCGGCAAGTGGACGAGCGTAAACGCACTCGACATGGGTGTGCCGGCGCCGACCGTGGCGGAGACTGTCTTTGCGCGGTGTTTGTCAGCAGTGAAGGAAGAGCGCGTGGCGGCATCGGCAGTGTTGCAGGGGCCCGGAAAGACCTATTCCGGCGGCCGGCAGCAACTCATTCAGATGGTGCACGATGCGCTGTATCTCTCGAAAATTTGCTCGTACGCCCAAGGCTTCCAATTGATGCGGACGGCGCAGACCGAGTATCACTGGAAGTTGAATTTTGGCGATATCGCAAGCATTTGGCGGGGTGGCTGTATCATCCGCGCCGGGTTCCTACAGAAGATCACCGAAGCCTATGAGTTGAATGCGGACCTCGCCAACCTGCTGCTGGATCCGTACTTCACGGCCGAAGTGCACCGGTGCCAAGCCAATTGGCGGACGGTGATTGCATTGGCGGCGACGCATGGTGTGAGCGCGCCGACGTTCTTTTCGGCGTTGTCGTATTTTGACGGCTACCGGTCGGCGCGGTTGCCGGCGAACCTCTTGCAAGCGCAGCGGGACTACTTCGGGGCGCACACCTACGAACGGACCGACTTCCCGCGCGGGAAGTTCTTCCACCTCGACTGGCCCGAGCCGGGCCGGCCGCAAATCGAGGTATGAACCTAGCGGAGTACGCGGCATTCTACCGCGCACATCTGACCGAATCCGTGCTTCCGTTCTGGCTGAATCATACGCTGGACCGGGAGCACGGCGGCTACTTTTCCGGGGTCGACCGTCGTGGTCAAGTGTATGATCCCCGGAAGTACGTATGGATGCAGGCGCGCGCCGTTTGGACCTTTCAAACGCTATATAGCACTTTCGAGCCCCGGCCGGAGTATCGGAACGCGGCGGAGCTAATTTTTGGATTCGTCGATCGGTACGCGCGGCAAGGCGAGCCGCGCGTTTGGTTCTCGCTCACGCGGGAAGGAGCCCCGGGGTACTTTCAACGGAAGCCTTTCTCGGCGGTCTTTGTCGCGCTGGCGTATGCCTCTCAGGGGCGGGTCGAGGAGGCTCGGACGCTGTTCTGGCAGGTTGAGGGATGGGTGAAAGACCCGACGGTGTTGGGTCGGGCGGCGGGTGCACAATCGCAGTTGGCCGACATCATGGTGCTGGCACTGCTAGCGATGGAGTTGATGGCGGTGGATGACAACCCTCGCTACGCCGAGATCGTGGCCAGCAGCCAAGCGGCAGTGTGGGCGCATCGCGACGCGGGCTCGGGATTGCTGCTCGAAAACGTAGCCTCCTGCGACTTGCCGGAAGGCCGGCTGGTCTGCCCCGGCAGCATCCTCGAAGTCGCTTGGTTTCTCTTGCATTCGGTGGAACAGGTGCCGAACCCGGCGCTGGAGAAGATGCTGCTCGAAGCGATCCTGACAGCGCTCGAATTTGGGTGGGACCAAGAGTTCGGCGGGCTCTATTACTTCATGGATCTCGAAGGCCGGCCGCGGCCGGAACTGGAAGCGAACATGAAGCTGTGGTGGCCGCACACCGAGGCGATTTACGCTTTGGTGCTCGCCTATACCCGCACGGGCGATGAGCGCTACAAAGTTTGGCTGGACCGGGTTCATACCTACACCTTCGCTACGTTTCCGGACGCCGAGTTCGGGGAGTGGTTTGGGTACTGCGACCGGAGAGGGGCGGTGGCGACGGAGTTGAAAGGCGGGGCCTACAAGTGCGCCTTCCATGTGCCGCGCGCATTGCTCTATAGCATTCAGGCTATCGAACGAGGCCTAGCGCGTGGGTTAGTGAATCCCTGATTTTGCCCAGGCGAGGCAGCAGACCGTCCGTCTGGCAGGCGGTGGTCCGGTCGGCGTAGAGGACGCCGGCGAGTTGGCGATTCACGACAACGGGCAGGACAGCGAACACAGCCGGGTTCACAGCCTTAACAAAAGGAGATTCGCGGAAGCGGACATCGTGAGCGAGGTCGACGAGAAGATCCTGCTTCATGACCACCGCTAGGGAAAGCGGCGGGCGCTTCGGAAAAGCAACGGAGGAAGCGAAGAGCTTGCGGGCGGCGGCGGCATCCATGCCGAGAACGCCCACCGCATCTAAACTTTCGAGGGTACGAGTGACCTCGCAGTAGGTGGCCCGTTCGAACATGTCGGTTTCGAGAATCGCTTCGAGAGCAAGAGCGATGGCGCTTTGCTTGTCGACCCCGCCTTCGGCGCGGGCGAGCATATCCTCGAGTGGTTCTTTGACACGCCGTTCGGAGAGTTTCAGATTATCGGGACGGACACCGAGGTGGCGGAGGTTGTCCTGCGCTTCCTCAATGGCGCGTTCCATAAGCTTCGGCACCATGTCGACGGTGACCCCAAAGACATCGCCATAGGTGGAAACCCAATGGTTGAGAATCTTCTTCCGTTCCTCTTCGTCGCACCGTTGGCTGGCTCCCACCACGATATTTCCCAGTTTAGCGGCGAGAGCGATGCGGCTATCGGGGTCTTCCGCGGAGCTTGACTTGAGCAGTTCGGCCTCCGAGGAGATCGCCATTTGAGGCGCTCCGCGCAGTCCGAAGAAGACCAGCACCTCGCGACCGACTTCGTCGAAGGTGAAGCCGGCCATCTGCCGTGTAACTACTTTTTCGGCCATTAACTTGCCTTCGCAAGCTTCGAGGATCTTGAGGTAATCCGCCTGACGGTGATAGGCAAAAACGATCTCTCCGACGTTGGCAAGCATTCCAGCCAGATAGGCCTCTTCGGAAAGCCGGGCGTCTGTTTTGGTCGCCAGTTGCTTCGAGACATTGGCGGAAAGCAACGAAAGGGTGACGAGTTCGAGAATGCCCGGGGACTTCTTGGCGTAATGTTCGAGAAAGCGGGAACTGGCCGCGATATGGGTCAGCGCGTCAAGGCCTAACAACGAGGCGGCATGGGCCACGCTGAGCACTGGGCGGCCGGAGCGATTATAGAGCGACGAGTTCGCTGTGCGGAGGATGCGAAGTGTAAGCGCGACGTCCCGTTGAATGGTCGCGGCGAACTTCTGAATGGTGGCGTTCAGATCGCTCGAAAGCGCTAAGATGGCACGGACATGCTCGGCACAAGCCGGGAAGTCGGGGTCGCTACGGACCTGGGTTAAGAACACGTCGAGGGGTGTTCGTACGGACGTCGAGTTGTCCTTATCCACTGGCTGACAGGGTATCATGAATGGTTGCCTCCGCCACTTTTGCTATTTGATATCGATGGGACGCTCGTTCGCCAAGCGGGGCCTCATCATCGGCAGGCGCTGGAGGATGCGGCGCGTGCGATTACGGGTTTAGAGGCGTCGACGGCGAGGATTCCTACCCAGGGAATGTTGGACGGGCAGATCATCAAGCTGATGCTCGAAGAGGCGGGAGCGACCCAAGGACAGATACGGCGAGTGATGCCGGCCGTGATGGCGAAGGCGCAGGATTTGTACGTGCGGCGGGTTCCAGATTTGAAATCGAAAGTCTGTCCGGGGGCGCGGAGCCTGCTCTACAAACTCGCTCGGCGGCAGGTGCGAACGGGACTCGTGACGGGCAATTTATCCCGGATTGGATGGAAGAAAATTGAGCGGGCGGGGTTACGGCCTTACCTGCACTACGGTGCGTTTGCCGAGTTTGCCGATGAACGGCGGAAGTTGGTCGCTCATGCCATCGGCCGGGCACGACGGGAGGGCTGGGTCACGAGCCGATCGATGATCGCCCTGGTGGGTGACCACGAGAATGATATTTTGGCTGCGCAGGCCAACGGAATCCCGATTGTGTCCGTGGCGACGGGCGTATCGCCCGCGGCCGATTTAGCTCGGCTGAAGCCCGACTTTCTGATTGACGATTTGCGCAGTTTTCCCTGGCAGGAACTTTCCCTTGAGTAATGAATCACAGACCCTGGCCGTCAAGCGAGCGCAGGTAGAATTTCACAATTTTGCATCGCTGGGCGAACCCGATCGGGCGCAGCGAGTTTACCTGGAAGAGAACGTCCGTCGTGGGGCGCTGCTGCATCAGCACGCGGCGTTTATTGGCTCAATGACGCCTTTTGTCGAGATCGGCGCCAATGCCGGGCACTCGTCGTACATGCTCTGCAACGAGTTCGGGGCCGACGGGTTCGCGTTGGATATCTCCGCCGATTCGCTGCGGTATGGCATCTCGCTGATGGACAGTTGCGGCTTCTCGAAGGCGCCCGTGCGGATTGCCGGCGATGCGCTGAACCTGCCGTTTCAGGACGGATCGCTGCGGGCGGTCATCGCGTATCAAATGCTGTCGCAGTTTCAGGATATTGAAGCGGTGTTTATTGAGGCGAAGCGGGTATTGGCTCCGGGCGGGCTGTTCATTTTCGCCGAAGAGCCGATGCGGCGGCGGCTGTCGCTGCGGCTCTACCGGTGCGGTTACTACCAGACGATGAAGTGGTGGGAGAAGCGGCTGTACGACTGGGGACTGCTGGGATTTTTCGTCCAGGACGTGATTGGCGCGCAGCAGGAAGAGGGATTTGGGATTCGGCAGAATCATCGGCTGGAACTGCGCGATTGGCACGAGCTGATGGTGCGGCATTTTGAGGACATGGAGTTTCGGCTCTTCGTGCCGCAGCGCGGTTGGGGCGAGAAGCTGACGAAGTGGATTGCTAAGCGAATCGACAAGTACGGGTCGGACTGGGTCCCGGCACGCCTGTTAGGCGGGACACTGTCGGCGATGTGCAAGAAGTATGGGGAGGCGGAGGTGGACCCGAATGCTCCGTTTGAATCGCGGTTGCGCTGTCCGGATTGCTACGCCGGGATGCGGGTGGACGAGGCGGGGACGCTGCACTGTTTGGCTTGCGAATACGCGGCGCCGAATGAGGGTGGGGTGTACAACCTGATCCGTTCGCACGAGAAGAAAGAGCTTTATCCGGGCGATCGCTCCGACGTGATCGACTTCACTCTACCGGGGCACGAGAGTAAGCTCCTCGAAGGCTGGTACGGCCTCGAAGGCGACTATGGGAACAAGTATCGGTGGATCGGAGAGCGCGCAACAGCGGTGCTGACGCCAGTGGATGCGGTGCCGAAGCGGATCCGTATTCGGGGGCATGTAAGTGCCGACTTTTTGAAGCAGGGTAGCGCGGCGACCATTCAGGTGAAAGTTAACGGGCGGCTGGTAACGGAGCTTTCGCCCGACCGGACGGGGCTGTTCATCCTGGCAGCGGAGGTACCTGATGCGCCCGTGTATCAGGTGGAAATTCTAGCCGGGCCCCTATGGAAGGTGGCCAATGACGAACGCTCGTTCACGGTAACGATTAGCATGCTCCGTCTAACGCCGCGTGACTAACTTGGTGCTGGTGTCCTGGTCGACAATCTCAATTTCGCCGTCTTGCGGGTAGTAGACCGCGAGGCAGTTCGAGTTCAAGAGCACGGCCATGAGACGCCCCATGAGCAGATAGGCTTCGTCGTCCGCAGCACCGGCCTGCAAGTCGATCGACCACCAGCCCCGATGGCGGCGAACCGCTGATCCCACATCGCCGGACTTCACCTTGCTCGCGAGATCTTCGACAAACATGCCGGTGACCGATTGGATGATGAAGGTCCGGTCCGCTATATGGAAGCGAGGCCACTCGACGCGGTACGGAGTGTCCGACCACGCCCGCTCAGCGGCGAGGGTAACCACATTTTCGGGCAGATCGCGGTGTGTTCGGAGCAAAAGAACAATCGAGACCAGGGGATCACTGGCCGGTAAAGCGAATAGGCCTTTAAGCCAGGAAGCAAGACTCACGTTCTGATTGTAGAATATGGCCATGCGCCTAGCTCTGCTTTTCTTTGTTGCGATGACCGCGCTGGCGCAAAAGAAATTTTGGGCGTTTCAGCCGTTGGAGCCGCAGGCGGGTTCCATTGACGAGATCTTGAAACCGGTCGGGACGGCGGTAAACCGGGCTGCCTGGATGCGCCGCGTTAGCTTTTCGCTTTCCGGTTTGCCTCCGATAGAGTTGACCGAGAACGACCGGGCGGCCTATGTCGACAAGCTGCTGGCGAGCCCCCAGTATGGCGAACGTTGGGCGAGACACTGGCTCGACCTGATGCGTTATGCCGAGACGAATGGACACGAGTACGACAACGATAAAAGCGATGCGTGGCGGTATCGAGACTACGTGATTCGGGCCTTGAACGCGGACTTGCCGTACGACCAGTTTGTGCGGGAACACGTCGCGGGGGACCTGCTCGCCAAGCAGCGGCTGTCGACCGA
>JBBRIO010000257.1:0-7343 GCA_038220855.1 Bryobacterales bacterium
GGGCGCGCCCGGGGGTGGCATGTCGCCTTCCCGCACCCGATTGGCGACGCGATTCCACAGCTTCGACCGAGCAATCACGGACTGCTCATCCGGGAACTGAGTCATATCAAAGCCACCCAGGGCACCTTTGCCGGAGTGACATTTTTGACAATTGGTCCGCAATAGGGATTGCGCTTCGCCGAACGTAAAAGGGTCGGCGGCAAAAGCAACTGGAGCCAGGAAGAGAAGAAACTTTAACATGCCCATCCGGCTCCAGTATGACGCAAAACATTCCGCGGGGCTACCGGATTAAAAAACGAACCGGAGCCCGAATTGAATGTTGCGCGGGTTACCCCCTTGCACGATTTGCCCGAACTGCGCACTGGCCACATCGGTGGTGGCCCCCCGCGCGTCCAACGCCGGGGTATTGGAAACGTTGAAGAACTCGGCGCGGAACTGGACGTTAAACCGTTCGCGGAAGTAGGTGTTCTTGAGCAGGGAGAAATCCACGTTAACCCGGCCGGGCCCGCGCAACCGTGGCTGGCTGACGCTGTCGGTGGGTAGCGTATACGGGGCGGCCCTTTCAAAGGCCGACGTATCGAACCAGCGGTTCAGGGTCTGCTGGCCATCCGGCAGTACCGGATCTTTCAAACGATTCGCTCGTCCGTTCGTCGAACTAAAGTTGAATAGGTTCGTCACGTCCGGGGCCGTAATCAAGACGGGTCGACCCTTCTGCAGAACCGTGATGTTGCTGAACTGCCAGCCGCCGATGAACTTCGAAGCCAGACCGCCTTCGGAGAGGAACCTCTTCCCTTTGCCGAACGGCAGATCGTACAACATACTCACGACTAACCGCTGCGGCACGTCATTGGCTTCGATGCCGCGGTTGTACTTTGCGTTGTACAGGCTGTTGGAGGGTCCGACGACCCAGGTGTTGGACTGCATCGTGTTGGCGATCGTCTTGGAAGCGGTGTAGGAGGCGCTCAGCGTCATGCCCTGCGAATACTGCTTCTCCAAGCGCAGGTACCAGCTTTGATAGCTCATGTCGCCGTAAGGATCGCGGAAGATCAGCAGGTCAAGGAACTGGGGATAGGGCCGCAAAGCTTGCCGGGCTTGAATGGTGGGCCCAGACAGAGCGCCCGTGCGAATCTTGCCAAAAAACGGATTGGGTACGGGGGCCAGTAAGCCGGTGCCTAGTGACATCAGCGACGGGTCGTTTTGATTCCGCTGCCGATTCCAGTACATGTGGGTCGCCTTGGATCCGACGTAGGCCGCTTCGAGCATCGTCGTCGAATTCAGCATCCGCTGGATGGAGAGGCTCCAATTGCCGAGGTAGGCGTTCGGTCGATACCGGGTATCGGCGCGGACATTTTGCCCGGCGAAGTTGGTGTTGCGGTCTGGAATCGTGATTCCGCCAGCGAACGGGTTCGACCACGAACCACCCTCGGGCGGCGTGTTGATGAGCGCGTTGGGTTGGCCGAGGAAAAGCGCGTTCGACAGGAAACTGCCGTTACCAAAGTCGGTGGCCGCGGCATTCACGCCGACGAAGCTGGCGTAGAAGATTGCGGCACCGGTGCGGATGACCGTTTTGGGATTCAACTGGTAGGCCAGGCCTAGGCGGGGCGACCAGTTTTTCCGGTTGGGGTCGGACTGATAGCCACCGGGTTCAATTAGTTTGAAGGTGCCCTTCACGCCCGCCACGGGATCAATCGCGTTGAAATCGATGTAGCCAATCTGGCCAAACTTTTCGGCATAGGGGGTGGTGTACTCATAGCGCATGCCGAGGTTCAAAGTGAGTTTGTTGGTGATCCGCCAATCGTCTTGCACGTAACCGGCCCAGTAGCGTTGGTAGAGGAACAGAGGACGGGTGATTGTAATCGCACCGGCCTGCGGCACGCCAAGCAGAAAGCTGGCGAAACCATGACCGGAGTTGAGGGCAGTCACGTTTGGATCGGGGCCCTGACTATACAGCCGGTCGAAGATATATTGGCCGGAGGACTGCTGCGAATTGAACGCGTTCAATTTAATGAGCTGAGTTTCGAACCCGGCCTTGATTTTGTGACGAGTGCGAATCAAGGTCGCGTGATACTGGGCTTGCCAGGTATCTTGCGGGTTTAGGTTACGACCAACGCCACCGAGTTGATCGAACTCGTTCGGTGCCGCGCCCGTGACGGCCAATCCGGCACCCTGGGCGTAGGTCTGGATGGAGACCTGCGGAAATTGTTGAAAGAGGATGTTTCTGGTCACGGCCGGGGTGAAACCCAGCGAGGCGACGTCGAAGCCTTCGCTGAGCGGGCTGGAGTCGAACTGGAGCCGGGTGTAGCTGATGCGACCTTCGCCCAAGAACGTCGGCGAGAAGGTCGACGTCAAGCTGATCAGGGCGCTGTTAGCCGGGTTAGAACTCAGAGACCGCGGGGGAAACGCCGGATTCAAGGCCACTTGCGTGGTACTTTTCAACTCGCGTCCGCCGTAGCGGCCATACAGCCGGTGCCGGTCATTCAGGGTGTGATCCACCCGGCCGAACCAGGAATCCGAGTCCGTAATCGCCTTCCCGACGCGGAAGTAGTTATTGATAAGCGCCGCTCCTTCGCCTTGGCGGTTGCCATCTCCCCAGAAGGGCGAAACCTTCGCCGAGATCGGGTGAATGCGCGCCGACGGAATCCGGTTATTCGGAAACGGGTCGCGGATCACGCTGCCAGGTACTGCGGGATTGGCTCGGGTGGTCGTGTAGTCGTAGATCATGTTGAGCCGGCCGAGCCGGTCGAACGTCTGCGAGAAATCGCCCTGTTTCTGTGCCGCCGTCGGCACGGACAATAGAGCCTGGTCCGGGCTGCCCTGCCGAGTGCCTTCGTAGATCGCAAACCAAAACGTCCGGTTTTTTATGATTTTGCCGCCGGCGCCCGCGCCGAACTCGTTCCGTTGGAAGAGGCCCTTCGGCACGCGGTTGCGGTTGTTCTGCCAAGTGTTCGCGTTCAAGTGGTCGTTGCGGAGAAACTCATACACCACACCATGGATTTGGTTGGTGCCGGACTTGGTGGCGACGTTTACGATACCGCCGGCGGCCCGGCCGAACTCGGCCGAGTAGGTCGAAGTCTCGATTCTGAACTCACCGACGGCTTCAAGCGGAACGGTGTAAGCGGCCCCGCCTTCTGTCGTGCCGCGGGATTCTCCGCCGTCGATCAAAACTCCATTTTGCTGGGATAGTCCGCCGTTAATCTGTGAAGTGGTGGAAACGCCGATAATGTCTTGTCCGGTACCGCGCTGCCCGGAACTCGGGATGACGCCGGGCGCGGTAGCGGCGAGCGACAAGGGATTCCGGCCGAGCAACGGAAGCTCGACGACTCGGCGCTGCTCAACCACTTTCCCCAAGCCCGACGTTTGTGCTTCTAACTGCACCGCGGTGGCCGACACTTCGACCGCTTCGGTAACCGTCCCCACTTCGAGCGAAAAGTTGATCGTGGCCGTCAGGCCGACCGATAGTCGCAGCCCGGTGACACGGGCCGGGCGGAATCCCGTCTTTTCGGACGTCACATCGTACTCACCCGGGGGCAGCGCCGGGATGAAGTAGAGGCCGGCGGAGTTGGTCGCCGTCCGGGCCGTCACGTTGGTGCCAGTGTTTCGGATGGCCACGTTGGCACCCGGAACGATCGCGCCGGAGGAATCAGAAACGGTGCCGGTGACGGTCGCTCTTTCGCCCTGAGCGAAGAGCGGAATCGTAGAGATAAGAAGGAGGACTTGAGGTAAAAGTTTGATTTGCATGAATCTCACTGTGACGTAAACTAAATCACAGGGAAGATTCGAATGCAAGGGGGGTATTGAACCCAAACTAACCGCTTATGGTTCATCCTTACCGGCGGCGGCGCATCGCGGAGAAAGCGGCGAGTCCCGCACCGAAGAGCAGGTAGGTCGATGGTTCCGGCGTCTCGACGAGCAGCGTAAAGCTGCCGGCGTAGTCGTTGCCTCCAATGAAGCCGGGCGAGTTGGTGAAGGGACCAACTTTATTGCCCCCGGAACGAGCTTGGGACAGCGCGGTCAACGTGATTCGCTGGTCCCCATTCACGTAAAGGAGGGAGTTGGCACCCGCCACCGGTATGCCATCCAGGCGATGGGTCAGCGGCGCGCCGTTGGCCGCAAACGTTCCACTGTTGGCCGTCACGAGCGCAGAAATCCCCGGGGTATTGTCGACGCCGTCAAAGAAGAGATTAAACCCAAACTGGCCGGGGTTCTGCAACAGCGGTTGCGCTCGAAAGACAAAGGTGTAGGTGCCCGGCAGATTCAACGGGACGTTAATCCGAGCGTTCGAGCCGTTGCCTGAATTTAGGGGAGTCACACCGTCCAACAGATAAAGGTTGAAGATGATATCGCCACCCAGCGTGTTCCAAAACTCAAGCGTGGTGTTGCCCTGCGGGCCAGCTGTGAAGAAGGTCGCACCCGTCAACGAGGCGGCGGAGGAAAGTTCGCAACCGACGAGAGTCGCGAGGAAAGCTAGTACGATTGGTCTCATAGAACTAGAGTGAACCGCTAGTATCCCAGAAAAAATACCCCTATGGGAATACACCGTACGGGTACCCTCGCTTGGCAAACGAATGGCGGCGTGAGAGGCTGGCTGGAAGGAGCATCGAACATGATACGGCTTTTTCTCTTCTCCGCCGGAGGACTCGCTGCTCTGGCCGGTCTCGTTTTTGCTGCCGGTGCCTTGCATTCACCCGACTTCCGAGCGCAGGCTTCGATAGAAATCGCTCGGCCGAGCCAGCAGGTTTATGACTTCCTGACCAACGCGGAAAACCTCCCGAAGTGGTCGCCGGAGATCGAAAAGGTCGTTAAGCTGAGCGACCAACCGCTTCGCTTCGCCGTTTCGAGCCGCGGCGCATCCAATGTGGTGGAGTACTTTGACCTGGAACCGCCGCGTACTTTCGCCAGTCGTACCAGCCTGCCGGAGATGGGTGTCGGCGGCACCTGGCGGATTCGCATTGAACCTTCCGCCGCGGGATGCCAGGTCAATTCGACCGTCGAAATGAAGATCGAAAGCATCCGTTGGCGGGCCATTGCCCAGTTTATGGACGCCAGCGGAGAGGAGCTACGAACCCTTACCGCACTGAAACAGTACTTAGAGAAGTAAGTCTTTCACGACGCGGCCATGCACGTCGGTAAGCCGGAAGTAACGCCCTTGGAAGCGATAGGTTAACTTCGTGTGATCGACGCCCAGGAGGTGGAGCAGGCTCGCCTGCAGATCATGAACGTGGACGGGGTCCTTGATGACGTTATAGCTATACTCGTCGGTTTCGCCGTAAACCACGCCCGGCTTGGCGCCGCCTCCGGCCATCCACATGGAAAAGCAGCGGGGGTGGTGGTCGCGCCCGTAGTCGCCTTCGGTTAACTGCCCTTGACAGTAGACGGTCCGCCCAAACTCGCCGCCCCAAACCACCAGGGTGTCGTCTAACATCCCCCGCTGCTTCAAATCCCGCACCAGGGCCGCCGATGGCTGATCGGTTTCCCGGCAACGATTGGGCATTAATTTGGGCAGGTTTCCGTGGTGATCCCAGTCGCGATGATACAACTGGATGAAACGAACGCCGCGTTCAGCCAAGCGCCGGGCCATCAGGCAGTTATAAGCGAAGGTCCCCGGCTTTCGCGCGTCGGGGCCGTATAAGTCAAACGTGCTCGCCGGCTCCTTACTCAAGTCCGTCAGTTCAGGAACCGAAGCCTGCATGGCGAAGGCCATCTCATATTGCGCGATGCGGGTGGAGATTTCCGGATCTCCCGAATCGGCGAGGTTCTTCTGATTGAGCTCGGCCAAGGTATCAAGATAGGCCCGCCGGTCGCTGCGGTCGAACCCGGCCGGATCCTGCAGGTAAAGCACCGGTGAACCGACGCTGCGAAACTTCACCCCTTGATACCGCGACGGCAGAAACCCCGCGCCCCACAGACGGTCATAGAGCGGCTGCCCGCCGCCGCCCGCCCCGGGCGAAATCAATACGATGAAGCCGGGCAGATTCTTCGATTCGCTACCCAACCCATAGCTCACCCAACTGCCGATGCTGGGCCGCCCGGCAATCTGCGAACCGGTCTGGAGAAAGGTGACGGCGGGATCGTGATTAATCGCTTCGGTATGCAGGCTCCGGATCACCGTCAAGTCGTCGATGATCTTCGCGGTATGAGGCAATAAATCGCTGACCCAGGTCCCATTCCGGCCGTGCTGCTGAAAACCGAACTTCGACGGAACAACTGGAAAACTGGCCTGTTGGCCCGACATCCCGGTGAGCCTCTGGCCATTTCGAATCGAAGCGGGAAGCTCCGACTTATAAATATCTTTTAGCTTCGGCTTATAGTCGAACGTTTCCAGTTGCGATGGCCCGCCCGATTGAAACAGGTAGATGACGCGTTTCGCCTTGGGCTCGTGATGATAGGGCGCGGCGGCTTCGAGATGATGAAAGGCAGCCAGGCCGGCGGTGGAGGAGGTGAGGAACTGTCGACGAGTCATGGCTTAGTCCTTAGTAATCGTCTCATCAAGGTTGAGCAGCAGACTGGCGACGGTTGTCCAGGCGGCCAGTTCGGGGGCCGCTATCGATGGATCGCGCGGGCTGTCGCCCTGGTTCAGATACGCTTCCGCGTCAGCGGGTTTAGCTTGATAGCGGGAACGGAAACGCTGCAGGGCAGCCTCGAGAGTTGCCACCTCGGACGGCTTACTGGGTCGAGCCAGGACCGCCATTACGGCAAAGTCCAGCCGGTCCCGATCGGTCGCTCCGCCCTCATGCAGCACCCGTTCCCCCAACTTCCGCGAGGCCTCCAGATACGCAACGTCGTTCATCAGATTGAGCGCCTGCAAGGGCGTGTTGGTCCGGCTCTCCCGCACGCTGCAGACCTCGCGAGTGGACGCATCGAAGTTGATCATGCTCGGAGGAGCGATCGTGCGCTTCCAATAGGTGTACAGGCTGCGCCGGTAGAGCCCATCGCCCTTATCCGTCTTGTAACCGGCCCCCCCCGCTAACTCCTGCCACAACCCTTCCGGCTGATACGGTTTCACGCTTGGGCCGCCAACTTTATTCACCAATAAGCCCGAAACGGCCAACGCCTGATCGCGAATAAATGGTGCCGCCAGCCGCAACCGCGGGCCTCGGGCCAGCCAACGATTCTCCGGATCCTTAGCCAGAAGCTCGGCCGAGGTGGTCGAAGCCCGCTGATAAGCTTGGCTCGAAACGATCAAACGCTCCATATGCCGTAAGTCCCAGCCGGACTCCATAAACTCTACGGCCAGCCAATCCAGCAACTCCATATGCGAAGGCCATTCCCCTTGTGAGCCGAAATCGTCTACGGTTTTGACGAGACCGATCCCAAAGAAGTTCTGCCACAGCCGGTTGACCTGG
>JBBRIO010000258.1:0-7341 GCA_038220855.1 Bryobacterales bacterium
CGTCGAATCAACCACTCCTCGATTGGCTCGCCCTCCGCTTCGTCTCGAACGGCTGGTCCATCAAGTCCTTGCACCGCGACATCATGCTGACGTCTACCTATCAGATGAGCAGCGAGCTGAACGCGAAGGCCGCCGAGGCAGATCCTGAAAATGTTCTGCTGTGGCGCATGCCTCGCCGCCGTCTGGAAGCCGAAGCGATCCGCGACGCCGTCATGGCCACCTCCGGCGGGCTAAGTCACGACAAGCCTGGCGGTTCTATCCTCACTTACAAAGATCGCCAGTACGTCGCCAACACCGAAAAAGGCGGAAACGTCGACTACGACCGTCCGATTCGCGCCGTCTACATCCCCATTGTGCGCAGTTCGCTCTACGACGTCTTCCAAGCCTTTGATATCCCGGACCCCACTTCGGCGAGCGGCGACCGCGACTCCACCGTCGTCGCGCCCCAGGCGCTTTTTATGATGAACAGCTCGGTCATGCTGAAACACTCCCACCGCCTCGCTGAACTGCTTCTCAACGACAAGAATCTAGACGATCCGGGCCGTATCCGCCTCGCCTATGAACGAGCCTTGGCACGCCCCCCGTCGCCCGCCGAAATCGACCAGGCGCAAACCTTTATCGCCCAAATCCAGAAAGATTGGGCCAACGATCCGATCAAAGCGTGGCAGAGCTTTGCGAAATCGCTTCTGTCTTCGAACGAGTTCATCTATCTCAACTAGGCCTACCTATGAAACGCCGCGACCTACTCCAACTCTCCTCCGCCGGCTTCGGCTCCCTCGCCCTCTCGGGCATCCTCGGTCTGGATCAGGCACGTGCCGCCGCCGTCGACCCCCTCGGTGTCCGCGCGCCCCACTTCCCGGCCCGCGCCAAGCGGGTGATCTTCTTGTTCATGCACGGAGGCCCGTCGCAGGTTGATACCTTCGACTACAAGCCCCTGCTCAAGCGCGACCACGGGAAGCCCTTGCCCTTTGCGCGGCCCAAAGTCGTCTCCAGCGAAACCTTCAACCTGCTCCAATCTCCGTGGGCCTTCAAGCAGTACGGTCAATCCGGCGCCTGGGTCAGCGACCTCTTTCCGGAGACGGCCAAATGCGTCGACGATATGTGCTTCATCAAGTCGATGCACGGGTCGAACTCACGCCATGGCGGTGCCCTGCTCGAACTCCATACGGGCTCGGATACGTTCATCCGGCCGGCGATGGGTTCCTGGGTCACCTACGGGCTGGGCACAGAGAACTCGAATATGCCGGGCTTTCTGACCATCTGCCCCACGCAAAGCCACGGCGGAGCCAATAACTTCGGCTCAGCCTTCCTGCCTGCCCCGTACTCGGGCACCGCCATCGGTGCCGTCGGCATTCCGTCGCGCGACGCCCGTATCCCGTTCATCACGAACAAAGAAACGCCCCGCGGCATTCAACGCAAAGAGATTGATTACTCCCAGGTGCTGAACCGCCAGCAATTGGCAATGACGGGCCCAGACCGCGCTTTAGAAGGCCGCATCGAATCGTTTGAACTCGCCTTCCGCATGCAAGCCGAAGCGCCCGATCTGCAGGATCTGTCGAAGGAATCCGAAGCCACCAAGAAGCTCTACGGGCTCGATAACCCGATCACTGAAGACTTCGGGCGTCAATGCCTCATGGCGCGCCGCTTCTCCGAAAAGGGAGTCCGCTTCGTTCAGGTTTCGCACACGTATAAGTGGGACCAGCACGAACATCTGAAACGCGACCACGCCCAGAACGCGGCGGAAGTCGATAAGCCGATCGCCGGACTGCTGGCCGATCTAAAATCACGCGGTCTGCTGGAAGATACGCTGGTCCTGTGGGGCGGTGAGTTCGGGCGCACCCCGACCGCGCAAGGCTCCGATGGCCGCGACCATAATCCGGAAGCGTTCACGATGTGGATGGCCGGCGGCGGCGTGAAGCCCGGTTTATCATACGGAGCGACCGACGACTATGGCTATTACTCGGTCGAGAACAAGGTCCATTTCCACGACTTACATGCGACAATTCTGCACTTATTGGGGCTTGATCACTTGAAGCTGACCTACAAATACGCCGGGCGTGACTTCCGGCTGACGGATGTCCACGGCCGCGTCGTCAAGGACATCCTGGCGTAGGCGACTCGCTCACCTGCACCGCGCCTAACAGACCGTCGCACAGCCTGCCCGCGCCGTTTCCTTCCCCGTTCCATCCACAATCCCCCGCAGCGTCTTCCGCAAACGGTTCAAACGAACCCGGATTGCCGTCGCCGAAACACCCATCTTGGGCCCCAACTCATAGCTCGTCGAGCCAAACGCATAGGTATCAACGAGTAAGTCCCGATCCGCCGTCGGTAGATCCCGCAGCAAACGCTCCACCAAAAGCGGCTTCCAATCCGGACTCACCGTCGCGCACGTCTCCGTCAACTGCTCGGTCGGTTTCCGGCCGCGGTAGGCGATAAACAACAAATTTCGTGCAATCGAACCCACCCACCAACTCACCAAACTCGGGTTCCGCAACTGCTCCCGATACTCCCAGCCCCGCGCCCACGCCGCCTGGGCCAAGTCCTCGGCCGTTTCGCGGCTCACACCTCGCGCCGCCAACCGATTCACCGTGCGCGAAAACGAACTCCGATAAGCCGCTTCAAACTGCGCCAAGGTGATTACCTCGCGCTCCTCGCCACCGTCCATAGCAACCTGATCGAATTCGTCGGTCGTCGTTAAATCTATACTTTTGCAAGCCATGCCTTAGAGCTTGCAGATCGAGGGCCAAACGAAAACGGCCCATAAAAGGGGAGTTTTCACCACGAAAGTGACCGCCGAACGTCACGAGCGGCCACCCGTTGACAGCCGATCCCACTAATTAGAACTGGAACCGGCCGATAATTAGCAAGTTCGAGTTTGACGTCCCAATATCCGAGAAGCCCCCTCGGGTCCCGCTTCCGATCCGCGCGAATGCCCCTGGCGAGTTGATGTTGTACGACCCGTTCGGGTTCGAAAATTGAGGCTGCTTGAACGGCATATTGTTCCCGTCCAAACGGATCTGGAAGCGATAGCGCTCCTTCAGGGTCCACCATTTGGCGATGGAAAACTGCGTCCAGGCCAAGCCCGGAGCCTCGAACGTATTCCGGCCGAGGTTCCCCGGCGTGAACGGTGCAGGGTAAACAAACGAACTAAAGTTCAAGTATGGATTCTGCGCCTGCGTAGGGAATCGGTTGGCGCCCAACGTCCAATCCTTCACCTGCGCATCGCTATTCGACGTGATGATATTCGGCCGCGATTCCCCCGGCAGATACCGGTTCGGGCTACCCGCGAAGCCCACCGTGAAAGGCGGCCCCGATTGCAGCGTCTGCGTCATCGTCAACTGCCAACCGCCTAACGCGGCATTCGCCTTGCCGCCGCCGGTCAGCCAGCGCCGGCCCCGCCCGAACGGAAGATCGTAAGAAAGAACTGTCACAAAACGGTGCCGCACGTCGTAGCTCGCCCGAGCCTTTTCCAGCCGGCGGTTGTAGTAGGTAATGCCGTTATCACCCGTCTCGTTTTCGGTCTCCGTCAGCGTCTTACTCATCGTGTAAAAGCTGTTGAACAACAGCCCGTTGCCCAGCCGCTTCTCCACCCGCACTGTCCCCCCGTGATACGAGTTGTGGCCGAAGTTAGAGAACAACCGGACTTCGCCAAAGTGCGTATACGGCAGGAAGTTCTGCTGTGCCGCGAAGATCTGGTTCAGAACGGCCGGGTCCCGGGATACATCCAGCGGCAGCACGTTGGTGTTCCAGCTATTCAGCAGTCCAACCCCCGATTGGCCCTGATACTGCCCTTCCATCACCCAACCCTGGCGGAAGCTCCACTGCAGGCCGCCGGACCAGCTCATCACATAGGGCAACCGCATGTTGGTGTCCCAGGTATGCGCGCCACGCGCGCTGTAGTTGGTCCCCACGAAGGGCACCGACCCGTCCGGCTGCACCGAATAGCGAATCGTCCCAGGACCTTGGGAAAGCCGGAAGACATGCTGCGGATCACCTACCGGCGGTTGCACGTTCGCAGTCGCTAAGTACTCCTGGAACATGCTGTTGCGGTCAGTGGCGAAAATGTCCTGATGGACCATGCCAAACGAAGCGCGGAAGACCACCTTCGGATGGAAGTTCCAGGCTAGTCCTACACGCGGCGCGAAGTTATTCAAATCTTTCTTGGCCAGCGGCCCGGCCCCATGCAGAATCGCCCCGGTCCTACCCGTCAGCGGATCCCGTGCCGTCCCATCAAACTGCGACTGCTGCCCGTACTTGGTCGAATAGGGACTCTCGTACGAATAGCGAATCCCGAGGTTCAGCGTCAGCCCACGCATCGGCTTCCAGTCGTCCTGGATATACGCCTGATGCGACCACCAACGGGGCAGCCAACTCGCGTAATCGGACGAGAACGTCGCCGAAGTCACCGTTCCCAACAAAAACGAAGCAAACGTGTTCCCCGTGTTCGGAGTAAACGGCGCATTAGTCGCACCGAAGTTGTAAGTGCCGCCGGGCAGCGCCGACGCCGTCGCGTTATAGCGCGTCCGCATCAGTTCGTAACCCATCTTGATTGTGTGTTTGCTGGCCACTTTCGTGACGTTATTTTGCAGCGTGATATCCTCGCCGATGTTTTGAAAGCTCGGCAAGGCCGCCAGCCCGAATCCAATATTGAACTGCGGGAACGTCTCCCCGGAAACATTCGGAATCCCTAACTGCTTCGCCCAGTCGCCACCCTTAGTGATCGCGACTTCCTTCAACACCCGGCGATTGAAGCCCACGCGAAACTCATTGCTGACTGTTGGCGACAGAATCATCATGTCTGCGAAAACCGCGTTGTGATGGTCCACCGGCTGCGGCTGCGCATTCGGGTCAATATCAAGCCACGCAAACTGCGCCTGGTGGTCGCCTTTCCACGCCCGATGAATCGACCGCGAATACCGCCCGTAAGCCTTATGGTTGGCCGTGAACTGATGATCGATCTTGATGTCGAAGCGGGTCCGATAGATCTCTTTCGGCGTGTTCATCACGAGGTTTTCGGTCGGCCCGGTGGCCCCCGGAATGCCCGCCTGATTCGGCTCGTTGAACGGCTTCCGACCGAGAAAGTTCACCGCGACCGGGTCAAACAACGACCGCGGGATCACGTTGCCCGGAAACGGATCACGAACCCACGTCCCCGCCTCTTGCCTTGTCGTGAACGGGTTGTAGATCGGCAGCGGCCGCACCGTCGTCTGGTTGGCGAAGGCGAAGTTTCCGCTCATCATCTCGGCGGTCGGCACGGTCACTCGTGACGAAGAGGTGCCCGCCACTTCCGCATGTCGCGCAATCCCAAATAGAAAAAACGTTTTATCCTTGCCGCGATAGAGTTTCGGCAGCATGACCGGTCCGTTGATCAACCCCGTACTCTCGTTGTAAGTGAACGGATTCGTCCGCGCCAACTGCTCCAGGTAAGTCCGATGCACCATATTTTTGTTGATGTACCGGTTTTCCAACGCCCCGTGCAAATTGTTCGTCCCCGACTTCATCACCATCGACATCAGCCCGCCCGCCGAGTGTCCGTACTCGGCCGGCATGCCGGTCGTGTGAATCTTCACCTCCTCGAAGGCGTCCTGCGTCGGCGAAACCTGTTCGTTCGGCCCGCCGATATTCCCAATTCCCGGCTCCTTGCCGTTCACACCGTCCACCTGGTAGCCGATCGACCGCGACCGCTGTCCCAGGACGTGGTAGCCGTTAATGGAGTTCGTACCGGGATAGTAGTACATCATCCGCACGGGCCGTTTCTGACTGACCGGAATCGCCACCAGCGTCTCGCCCGAAAGCACCAACCCGGAAGCCGAGGTCTCCGTATCCAGCAGCGGCGCGCCGCCGGTCACCTGGACCGTCTCTGTCACTCCGCCCAACTGCATCTCGATATCAATACGCGGAATTTCACCGGTGCGAATCGCCACCCCTTCACGCACGTACTTTTTGAAGCCCGCCAGTTCCACGGTCAACCGATAGGTGGCCGGGCCGAGGTAGGGGATGTAGTAGCCGCCCTCGCCATTCGTCACCACCTCGGAAACAAAGGCGTTGGCTGGGTTGACGATCGTAATCTTCGCGCCCACTACCACCGCCCCACTGGTATCGACCACGGTACCGACCAGCGTGCCGGTGCCCGTCGTCTGCGCCATCAAGAACCCTGCGCCAAGGGCAAGGGTTACAGCTAGCCGGGTAAGAGAGAAATTGGAAATCAAAACGAGGTCCTCCAAAGAACGAGATAAGTCAGTACTGCGGTGCGCCACATCTCATCACAATTTGGACCCAAGGTCAAAGGGTATTTCCCGCCTCAAAACGTGGCGATCGGATTCAGGGGCGATCCGGTTCCCAACGGAACCGCTAAGGGCGCGGCGGTCAACAAAAACTCCCACCGCTTCCGCTTCGACGCCGCCTCGCTCAATGCCTCCAAGTCGCAGTTATCCAGCATCGGCACCCCCATCGCCACCAACAGCAACTGATGCACTGGATACGGCACCCCCGCCACCGGAGAAGGCATCAGTTCGGCGTGCACATCGCTGCCCAACATGGCGATGTCCCGCTGCTTAAACCACCGTGCACACGATGCATGCAACCCTGCCGATGCCTTATCCGTATTCCAAGGTCCCTTCGCGGCCCGCCGAGCCCAGCGGCCCGTCCGGATAAACACGATGTCTCCTGGCCCCACTTTGATCCCGGCCTGTTTCTCCCAAGCCTCCAGATCTTCCGGGTAGATCGGCGTCGAAAGTTCCAAGTAGTCGACGCCCTTCAACCGCGGAATATCCATCAGAATCCCACGGGAAAAGAAGCCGTTCTTGTAAGCATCGACGGCCAGCTGATGCGCCCCCGAACCGTTGATCTCCTCCTGCCGATACCCGTTGTAAATCTTCCCCTGGTAGACCATGTGCGACAGTGCATCGAAGTGCGTTAAGGATGCCCCGTGAAAACTCATCGTATAAGTATCCATCGCAAACATCGGGTCCGGATCCATCCCGGTCGAAAGCATCTTCTGCTCGAAGGGGCGGCTATTGTCTACCGCTCGCACGGAATCGGTATCCCGCGACAGCGACACGGAAAAGCCTTCTTTCACGAGCGCCGCCGCCCGCTTCCGCACGGCTGGCGTAATCAGATTCACCGCGCCCATCTGGTCCTTCGCGCCCCATCGCCCCCAGTTGGACAACTCCTTCATCCACCCATCCAAGGTGGCCTTGTCTACCTTCTCCGCCATCCTCTGCGCGGCCAACGGGGCGGTCAGAACCATCAGCAATACCCAAGCTGTTTTCATGGGTCGATTATGTCGCGGTTGCAACCGGAATGCGTGGCGCCCGAGATAGGATGGACCATGCTCACCCG
>JBBRIO010000259.1:0-7334 GCA_038220855.1 Bryobacterales bacterium
GAGACGCCGTTCAACACGTCGATCTTTCCATCGCCGTCCCAGTCCACCGGGAACCAGAGATCGTCGCGGCCCACGTGGTACTTCCGCGGCAGCGTGATCGCCACCGGCTGCGTCAGCCGGTTCTTCACGAGGTCCGAGAAGTATCCGCCAGAGTAGACGAGATCAAGTTTGCCATCGCCATTGAAGTCTGCCACCACCGGGTCTTTCACCGACGGCCCCAGCCACACCGGTCGCGCGAACAGCGGGGCCGCGTTCGACCCAATGTTCTGAGCCAGAAAGATTCCGTTGTAAGGCCGGTCAGGGCAGTTCAGAATCAGGTCGAAGTCGCCGTCCCCGTCCATGTCCAGGGCCCCTGGATGCGCGTACAGCCCGACGCCGAGCCGCGCCCGGACGTTTGGCCGCCCATAGGTCAGCCGGTCCCCGGTGCCAACCATCGCCGGTTCGTTCCGCAGCGATTCCGCCGGGTTGATCGTATACGGCCCAGGGCCCTCGGAGACGAACGAGATCCGAGCCCGCGGAGCGCGATACTCGACCTTGGCCGGCACCGGCCGACCGTTATATAGCACTTCGGCGAACGGGGAAGGGAAGTCGAACTCCACCGCCACCGGCTGCCCGGCCGGAGCAACGATCACCTGGATCACAGCGAGAAGGAGAATGCCCATGCGGGCTTAGAATAGCGCGGTTTGCCGATGATCGACCGCCGCCGGCCGAGGCTGCGGACGCGCTTCGTTCTTCGCATTCCGAATCAGCGCCGTCAAGTGGGCGTGCGCTTCGAAGATTTCGAACAGCGACTGGCACCGAGGACAACCGCCGCGAATCGCGCCCGCTCCTTCGTCTTCCGGGTCGAAGCGAGGGTGGCGAGGGCACTTGCCAGCGAAACTGATGGCACCGAGTTTCAGCATAGAGTTTTAAGCTAGACGGAGATGAATACGATTATTGTAGCTGGGCACGCGATTTGCAAGAGGCCCGAGGCCGCGGAACGCGAAGAAAGTTGGATCCTGCTCGATTTTCAGAAGGGCGAGGTCGGTCGCTACGTCGAACACATTCGAACGGGCGTCGAACGGGCGGCCGCCGATCCGGCGTCGTTGCTCGTCTTCGCCGGCGGATATTCGCGAGCCGACGCCGGCCCCCGCAGCGAGGGAGCGGGCTACTATTGGATCGCCGATAATTACGGTTGGTGGGGCCATCCGCAGGTCGCCCAACGGGCGGTGACCGAGGAGTTCTCGCGCGACTCGTTCGAGAATCTACTTTTCGGGATCTGCCGAACGAAGGAGTTCACCGGAGAATGGCCGCAGCGGGTTGCTTTTGTAAGTTGGGCCTTCAAACAGGAACGGTTTGAGTTACATCGGGAAGCCATCCGCTGGCCCGCCGGTCGATACGAGTTTATCGGGCCCAACAACCCGCCGGAACTCGGCCAGGCGCTGGCTGCCGAAGCGCGCACGGCCGCCGGATATCGTCTCGATCCCTACTCCTCCGGCGACGAGTACCGAGCCAAGCGGCAAGCGCGGAATCCCTATCGGCGGCAGCACGGCTACGCGGTCAGTTGTCCCGAGGTGGCTGGCCTGTTCGATTGGGCGGAGAACAGTCACTTTGCGGGGGAATTGCCCTGGGCGTGACGCCGCCCAGTATACTAGGTCAGTCATGAGAATCCTTCGTCGAACGTTGCTGCAATTGCCTCTGGCTGGAATGGTTTTAGGAGCGGCCGCGCCGCGTCATCGGGACGTGTTTGCCAAGCCCGGAAGATTCGGCGGTTGGCCCGCCAATCACGGTATGTGGGCCTGGGGCGATGAGTTGCTCGTCGGCTTCGAAGCCGGCTGGTTCAAAGCCAATTCGAAGGAGGGGCGCGAGCACTCCATCGACTATTCCAAAGCCGCTGAACACGTCCTCGCCCGCAGCCTCGACGGCGGCGAAACCTGGACCCTCGAAAAACCCGCAGCGCTCATCGCGCCCGACGGCATGCTGGTCGCCGGAGTACCGGTCGAACCCGGCGGGAAAAAGCCCACCGCCTGCCCGGGCGGCATCGACTTCACAACGCCCGGCTTTGCGCTCACCGCCCGGATGACGAGCATCCACGTCGGTCCGTCCCGATTTTTGGTCACCGGGGACAAGGGCAAAAACTGGCAGGGCCCCTTCATCATTCCCGACTTTGGAACGCCCGGCATCGCCGCCCGAACGGACTATATCGTAGACGGGCAGCAATCCCTGACGATGTTCCTCACCGCCGCGAAGGCGAACAAAAAAGAGGGCCGCGTAATCTGCGTCCGAACGGTCGACGGAGGCAAGTCCTTCAACCTCGTCGGCCAAGTCGGCCCCGAACCCTCCGCCGAAGACTTCGCGATTATGCCTAGCTCCCTCCGCTTGGGGCCGACGACCCTGCTCTCGACCATCCGCCATCGAAAATTCATCGCCGCTTGGCGAAGTGAAGACAACGGGGCCAACTGGAGCCAGCTTTCCCAGCCAGTTGACGACACCGGCGGGGGGAACCCTCCCGCTTTGGTTCGGCTCAAGGACGGGCGCATGGTGCTCACCTACGGCTTCCGCAATAAACCCTACAGCATTCGGGCGCGCGTCAGCAAGGACGAAGGCCGCACCTGGGGGCCCGATATCATGCTCCGCGATGACGGCGGCGCCTGGGACTTAGGCTATACGCGAACCGTCCAGCGCAAAGACGGAAAGTTAGTGACTGTCTATTACTACAACACCAACGCCGGCGCCGAGCGCTTCATCGGCGCGACGATTTGGGAGGCCTAAATGAGAGCAATTTCTTTCCTGCTGGCGGTGAGTTTGTGGGGGGCCGAACCGTTCCACAAAGCCGAACTGCTCTTTGTGCCCGAGAAGTGGCATAACCACTCCTCGTCGATCGTCGAATTGCCCAATGGGAACCTGTGGGTCGTGTGGTTTCATGGCTCCGGCGAACGAACCGCTGACGACGTTTTAGTCCAAGGCGCGCGCCAAGTCAACGGTAAATGGACCGCTCCTTTCGTCGTCGCCGACACCCCCGGCTTCCCGGATACCAACTGCGTCACCTGGATCGACAACGACCAACGCCTGTGGCTCTTGTGGCCCGTCATCATGGCCAACCAGTGGGAGACCGCGCTGATGAAGTACCGGATCTCGCGCGACTACCTGCAGGCCGACGGACCCCCGAAGTGGGAGTTTGCCGACAACATCCTGTTGATCCCCCAACGCATGAACGAGCGCACGAAAGAGGTGTTGGGAAAGGACTTAAACGGTCCACCGGCGGTCGCCAAGTGGGCTGAGAAAATGATCGCCTTGAGCGCCGATAAGTACGCCTCCCGCATGGGCTGGTTCTCCCGGACCCACCCGCTGCAACTGCCTAGCGGACGGATTCTCGTCCCGCTCTATTCCGACGGCTATTCGTTCGGCTTGATGGCCATCTCCGACGACAAAGGCGTGACGTGGAAGGCAAGCGAACCGATTGTGGGTTACGGCAACATACAACCCTCCGTCGTGCGGAAGAACAACGGCGAGTTGGTCGCTTATATGCGGGATAACGGCCCTCCTCCGAAGCGGGTGCACGTTTCGACGTCAAAGGATGACGGGGTCACCTGGACCGCCGCGACCGATTCGGAGATTCCGAACCCGGGCACGAGTCTGGAGGTCGTTCGGTTGAAGGATGGCCGCTGGGTCATGGTCTATAACGATTTGGAGAAAGGGAGAACGTCCCTGGCGGTTGCGCTCTCGGACGATGAAGGCGCGTCGTGGAAATGGAAACGCAACCTCGATAAGGGCGAAGGCCAATACCACTACCCGTCGGTGATTCAGGCCAAGGATGGCTCTATCCACGTCACTTACAGCATCTTCGAGAAAGCGGGCAAGTCCATCAAGCACGCCCAGTTCAATACCGAATGGGTCAAGCAATGAAGTTACTCGTCGGCCTCTTGGCCGTCGCTTTGTTCGGGGCCGAAGTCAAGCACGGCTACGCCGATTCGGGCGGCGTGAAAATCCATTACGCGACCATGGGCCAAGGGCCGCTGGTCGTGATGATCCACGGCTTTCCCGACTACTGGTATACATGGCGGCATCAAATGGAGACGCTCGCCCCCTCCTTCCAGGTCGTGGCGATGGACAACCGCGGTTACAACCTTTCCGACAAGCCGAAGGGTGCCGAGAACTACGACATGCGCTTGCTCGTCGGCGATGTCGCGGCCGTCATCCGCCACTTCGGCAAGGAGAAAGCCATCGTCGTCGGCCACGATTGGGGCGGAGCGATTGCCTGGCAGGTGGCTTTGAATTTGCCCCAAATGGTTGAGAAACTGGTGATTTTGAACCTGCCCCATCCCAACGGGATGAGTCGCGAAATGGCGACGAACCCGGAGCAGCAGAAGAACGCGGCCTACGCGCGGCGGTTTCAGGCCGAAGGTTCGGAGAAGGCGCTGACGGCCGAGGGGCTGGCGCGTTGGGTGAAGGATCCTGCGGCGCGTAGGCTCTACGTCGAAGCGTTCGAGAAGAGCGACTTCGCCGCCATGATGGCTTACTACCAGCGAAACTATCCCCGGGAACCCTATGTGGCGCGGACCGATCCGCGTAAAGTGGCCATGCCCGTGTTGCAGTTTCATGGGCTGGAAGATACCGCCCTCAACGCCGCGGGGCTGAATGGTACGTGGGAGTGGCTGTCGAAAGATTGGACGCTTGTGACCGTGCCGGGAGCAGGCCATTTTGTCCAGCAGGACGCGGCCGAGTTGGTTTCGAAATCGATGAAAATGTGGTTGTTGAGGGACTAAATGGCAAACGTTGTTTACGATGTGGTCGTCGTTGGATCCGGTGCGTCGGGCGGAACGTTGGCGGCGCATCTGGCGCGAGCCGGGGCGCACGTGGCGATGGTGGAAGGCGGTCCGAAAATCAACACCCGTACCGACTTTCCGACCCATGCGATGCCCTGGGAGTTCTCGAATCGACAGATCCCGAAAATGCGCCCCGGCAAGCCCGGCATGGAGAGCGAGCGGGCCCGTGGTCTCGGCGGCAAAACGCTCACATGGAACGCCGTCGCCTGGCGCTATTCCCAGCGCGACTTCAAAGGTAAAACGTTCGACGGAGGCGGCGAAGACTGGCCGATCGAGTATTCTGAGTTAGCCCCCTACTACGAGAAGATTGAGCGAGAAGTGGGTGTTTGCGGCAACTATGATGGGTTGAAGGACCTGCCCGACGGGGTGTTCCTGCCTCCGGCGCCGTATAAGTGCTCCGATAAGATGATCGACAAGGGCGCTCGAAAGCTGGGGCTCAAAACGATCCATGTCCGCAAAGCAACCTTGACCCAGGCGAAGTTCGGCCGGCCAGGCTGCCACTTCTGCGGCAATTGCATGGCAGGGTGCGATGTAGTGGCCAAATACAATAGCTATGACGTGCATCTGTTGCCGGCGATGAAGACCGGCAAGCTCGAACTGATTCCGAATGCCGTCGTGCGCGAAGTGATGATGGGTACCGATGGCCGCGCCAAGGGCGTCAAGTTTCTCCATCGGGAGACCAAGGCCGAAGGCGAAGTTTTGGGCCGTTCGGTGGTCGTCAGCTGCGCTTGTGTCCAAAGCGTCGCCCTGCTGCAGATGTCCGCCAAGGACGGATTGGGGAATTCGAGCGGCCAGTTGGGGAAGCACTTTATTCCTCATTTTACGGGCGGGGTAGAAGCCTTTCTCGATGGCTTAGTCGGGTCGAAGCTGAAGGACGACGAAGGCTTTCTGGACCACGCTTACCTGCCCAGCTTCATGCATGAAAGGAAGCGCGATTACGTCCGCAGCTTCGGCGCGCAGTTCGGCTACCAGAACCGGCGCGGGGTCGGTTGGGCTCGGGAGATGGGAGGCATGGGGGCGAAATACAAGCAGACGGTGAAGGATCACTATCCGTCGTTCGTCGTCTTCAGCCCCTACGGCGAGATGGTGCCAAACGCCAAGTCGTACGTCGATTTGGACTATGCGAAGTTAGATCAGTATGGCCTGCCCTCCGCCCGGCGACAGGTTACTTGGATGGAAAACGACTGGAAGATCTTCAAGGACATGCAGCAGTGGTCGAAGGGCATTCTAGAGGCTGCTGGCGCGAAGATCCAGAAAGTGTGGGAGGAGCCGCGGACCAACCACGAGTTAGGCGGGGCGCGGATGGGTGATGATCCGCGAACGTCGGTCGTGAATAAGTGGTGCCAGTCGCACGACGTCAAGAACCTGTTTGTTCTCGATGGCAGCGTGTTTCCATCGGCGTCGGAGAAGAACCCGACTCTGACCATGATGGCGCTGGCGGCCCGGACGGCCGAGCACATTGCAGACCGGGCGAAGAAAGGAGAACTCTAATGGCTGAGCGTCGCGACGCATTGAAGATTATCGGCTCTATATCGGCCACCTGCGCTTTCCCCTTTGCCGCGGACGAGTTGTACGCCCAGCATGAAGGGACGCACACGATGCCCGCCGGCCAAGCCGCGCTACCGGAGCCGAAGTACTTCTCAAAAGAGGACTTCGCGACGGTAGCGACGGTCGCCGAGCGGATCATTCCCCAGACGGATACTCCAGGTGCTGGCGCAGCCGGCGTGCCTGCTTACATCGACTTCGTCGTCGGGCGGAACCCGGGGCAGCAGAAGGTGATGACGGCCGGCTTGGCTTGGCTGAAGAAGCAGACGAAGGGGAAGCCGTTCGCAGCTCTCCCGGAGAAGCAGCAGTTGGCGATTCTGGAGCCCCTGTGCGCCCGCTGCGACGCCGGCGAGGTAAAGGGCGTGGGCGAGCGCTTCTTCAAGGCTGTGAAGGCGTTGACGGCCGACGGGTATTGGACCTCCAAAGCCGGAATGGGCGAGACGTTGGGATTCAAAGGCAACGCGATTCTCGGCGAGTACCCCGAGTGCCTGCATGAACATTGATGGCGGCCGGTAGGACATCGGCTCGGTGAGCGAGATGGTTTCGCGACCAGGTTGTCAGAATCGCCAGGGCGAGGCCAAAGGGCCATCCTGATCGCCGTTGTTCACCAACGAAGCCGGGATATGGTTAACGGTGCCCAATAGGCCTACCAGCGGGGCCGTGCCGGTGATGGTGGCTATCTGCCTGAGGCCGTGGTACAGATTCATCGCGGGGTTCTGGTCTCCGCGAGCAGAGCATCTGCCCGGTGGGTGAGATAGTCGCGGGACCAGCTCGTTAGCAAGGCAAGGGCGATGCCGTACGCCGTTGGATAAAGTGAGTCGCCCAGGCAGCCGATCGTCGCATATATGATGGTCCACTTCTCGCCGACGGAGCCGCGGAAGCTACCGAAGATGCAGAAAGTGGTGCCCAGGATGCCGATCAGCGGGGCCGTCGCGATGATCGTCGCTTGTTGGTTGAGACCACGATGCAGATTGAGCATTATGG
>JBBRIO010000260.1:0-7329 GCA_038220855.1 Bryobacterales bacterium
GGCCGTCTTCATCGTCGGGATGGGCGGCGATGTGCATGGCCCGGATGGAGGTTTTAGCGGAGAGTTGGGCGCGGTGGAGGCCGGCGGCGCCGCGGTCTTCGGGGATGGGGTCTTGCGCGTTGAGGAGGAGGGGGAGAAAGAACAAAAGCTTCCGCATTCGTTTCAGTGTGTCATCATAATTGATGTACTGGTTGGACGGGCAGTCGCTGGAACGCTTCGCTTGCGGAGGGTTCTAGAGGAAAGTCCGGTCTCCATTGGGCGTCGTGCCGGCTAACGGCCGGGGGGGTCGCGTTAAGGCGACTTCACGGAAAGTGCAACAGAGAATATACCGCCTGGTCATTTGGCCGGGTAAGGGTGAAAAGGTGCGGTAAGAGCGCACCGCGCTGGCGGTAACGTCAGTGGCAGGGCAAACCCCACGCGGAGCAATGCCAAATAGGGGGAGAGGGGCGGCCCGTCCCGTTACAATCCCCGGGTAGGCAGCTAGAGCCTGTTAGTAATAACAGGTCGAGACGAATGACTGCCGCCTGCGCAAGCAGAGTACAGAAACCGGCTTATAGTCCAACCAGTACAAAATTTTTGGAGGCATAATTGGGGTATGCCGACTTTTCTTGAAGCCATGATGGACGCGCCGACGCTGCCGCATAAATTGTGGACGCGGGAGGATTGCGTGGCGTTAGAGAAGGCGGGGCTCGTGGAGGCGGAGCGGTACGAGCTGATTGAGGGGGAGATGATACTTAAGATGGGAAAGAAACCGCCTCATATGCATGCGGTCATGCTTCTTGTCGAGTGGCTGCGCGACGTCTACGGGTCGAGGCTCGTGGCGCAAGAAGTAACCATGGACGTTCGCCCGGAAGACAACCCAACAAACGAGCCCGAGCCCGATGCGATCGTGCTGAATCGCTCGTTCATCGAAATTCCTGGGCCAGTCCGCCCGGAACATTTGCGATTGGTTGCGGAGGTTTCCAGCTCTTCGCTGGCGTTCGATTTGACGACTAAAGCCCGGTTGTACGCGCGGTCTGGGATCGTCGAATATTGGGTGCTCGATGTCACCCGGCGGCGTTTGATTGTTCATCGTGAACCGGTCGATGGGCTGTATCGGTCGGTCGTCGCGTTCAGTGAAGACGAGCGCGTGGCGACGCTGGCGGCTCCAGAGCGGGACGTCCGGGTCGGCGAATTACTTTAAGACTGAACCGTTAGGCCGGTGGCTTCGAGGCCGGCGATGATCGCGGCTCGGGTGGTTGTCACTTCGTCGCTCGTTAGCGTCCGATCGGCGGCTCCGACGGTAATGCGATAGGTCATGCTGCGGCCCTTCTCGCTCGTGTAGTCGTATAGATACTGCACTTTCAACGCCTGCGGGCCGGCCAGCGGCTCGATGAGTTTGAGCACCCGGCCGGCGAGTTCGCGGGGCTCCGCTACAACCGTCAAGTCGAAGGCACTCGTCGGGAAGCGGCGGAGGGGCCGGTACTTGCCGGTTTCCGGGCGAAGGGCTTGGAGCTTGACGAGGTCGATATAGAGCACCGCCGCGCGGCCGGTTTCGACCGCCGAGGGATGGAACTCGAAGAGACGCCCAATGGCTTCGTTCCGCAAAAGCACGACAGCGGAACGGAACGGATGCTCGTAACTGTGAGCCGACGCTGGCTCCAGGGTGCAGCCGATCGCAATGGTTCCGGCGAGGCGCTTGAGTTCGAAAAGGTTGGCGGTGCCGTCGCCGTGTTTCGAGAAAGTGACGGCGGCCAGATGCGGAATCTCCTCGGGGAGGTCGCGGCCACGATCATGGATTTCTTTGCCGATTTCGAACAAACGGAAGGATTCGAACTCGCGGGCGTTGTCGTTGATGTTCCGCTTGATGTGCGGCAGGAGGCTCGTGCGGAGCAGTTCCTGGCCCTGGGCGATCGGGTTGACGACGCGGACGTGGTCCTCGATCGGCAGGCCGAGTTCGATAGCTTGGGCTTCATTGACAAAGGAATAGTTGTAGAGCTCGGTATAGCCTTGCGCCGTGAGGAGTTGGCGCAGACCGCGGAGGTAGGTGCGCTCGGGCGGGAGCGGGGGGACGGTGTTCGGAACGAGCGGCGGCAGCGGGGTGAGGTTGCCGTAGCCGATCATGCGGCCGACCTCTTCGACGAGATCGTCCTTGATGGAGACGTCTTTGGTGGCGCGCCAACTGGGGACGGTGACGGTGAACTGGCCGTCAGACTCGGTGACGCCAAAGGCTAGCGACGTAAGAATGGCGGTGACTTCGGCGGCGGGCAGGTCGGCCTCGCCGAGTTTGCGGCGCATCCAAGAGAGTGAGAACTCGATGGGAGCGACCGGCGGCAACGGGTAGTAGAGATCAGCGACTCCGCCGACGAGCCGGATGCCGGGCGAGACCTGCTCGAGCAGCGCAATCGCTCGGGCGAGCGCACGAACCGTGTTGGCGGGGTCCTGCGATTTTTCAAAGCGCATCGAGGCGTCGGTGCGGAGCTTTAGTTTGGTGGACGATTTGCGAATCGAAGCCGCGTGGAAGTTAGCCGCCTCCAGCAAGATGTTCGTCGTCGAAGCGGAGATCGCGGAAGGGCCGCCGCCGATGATGCCGGCGACGCCGACGGGGCCGCTTTCGTCGGCAATGACGAGGACGGAGGGATCAAGGAAATAGGTCGTCCCGTTGAGGGCGGGGCAGGGCTCGCCGTCGGCGGCGGGGCGGACGGTGATGCCCCCGTTGAGCTTCATCGCGTCGTAGGCGTGCATCGGCTGGGCCAGTTCAGCCATGACGAAATTTGTAACGTCGACGATGTTGTTGATGGGGTTTAGGCCCACCGATTCGAGGCGCTGCTGGAGCCAGAGCGGCGAGGGCTGAACGGTGACGTTTTCAAAGTGCAGAGCGGAGAAGCGGGGGCAAAGCTTCGGGTCAACGATCGAGACGGAGACGGGCGCGGGGCCAGTCGGGAGATCCGCGGCAACCGGGCGAAGCGGGCGGCCGGTGATGGCCGAGACCTCGCGGGCCATGCCGAAATGGCCCCAGAGGTCGGGGCGGTGGGTCAGCGATTTATTGTCGATTTCGATGATCGTGTCGGAGCTACAACCGGGAATGGTGTCGCCCGGATTGCCGGCGGCGAATTCGATGATCCCTTCGTCTTCCGCACTGATGCCGAGTTCTTTCGCAGAGGCGAGCATGCCGGCGCTGTCAACTCCGCGGAGCTTGGCGTTGGTGACGCCGAGTTGGCCGGGAGGGACGTAAGCGGTGAGAATACCGGCCCGGCAGTTGGGGGCTCCGCAGACCACCTGTTGGACGCCATAACGGCCGGTGTCAACCGAGGTGATGGCAAGATGGGTGCCGGGGATGGGCTCGGAGGTAATCACTCGGGCGACGACGACGTGATCGAAGTGAGCACCGTGGGCCTCGACGCCCTCGCACTCGGCGGTCTTGATGGTGATCAGGCGGCCAAGTTCGGCAGGGGCCAGATTGAGGCCGTCAATGTGCTCAGCGAGCCAGGAGGTGGAGAACTTCATCGGGTCCTTAAAACTGCGTGAGGAAGCGGAGATCGCCGCCTTGGAGTTGGCGAATATCGTCGATGGCGTAACGCATCATAACGAGGCGGGTAAGGCCGAGGCCGAAGGCAAAACCGCTGTACTCTTCCGGGTCGATCCCACCGAGACGGAGCACGTTCGGATGGACGAGGCCGCAGGGCAAAAGTTCCACCCAACCGGAGTGTTTACAAACCGGGCAGCCGACGCCGTTGCAAATGAGGCATTGGATATCGAGTTCGAAGCCGGGTTCGACGAAGGGAAAGTAGCCGGGGCGGAGCCGGACGGTGACGTCGCGTTTGAAGATGGCCGACAGCAACGTCTTCATGAAGTAGATGAGGTGGGCGACGGAGACGTCTTTATCCACCATCATGCCTTCGAGCTGGTAGAAGGTGTGTTCGTGGCTGGCATCCACCTCTTCATTGCGGAAGACGCGACCCGGGGCGATCATCCGCAGCGGCGGGCCAAGCTTCTTCATGCCGCGCACCTGGACCGGCGAGGTATGGGTCCGCAGCAGGTGGCCGTTCGAGAGCCAAAAGGTATCCTGCATATCGCGGGCGGGGTGGTCGGGCGGAATGTTCAACGCGTCGAAGTTATTGAACTCGGTTTCGACTTCAGGGCCGTCGAGAACGGTGAAGCCGAGGGAAACGAAAAGGTCTTCAATCTCGGCCTGGATTTGCGTGAGCGGATGGAGGCTGCCGAGACCTGGGCCGGGAGCGGGGACGGTAAGATCGAGCCACTCGCGTTCGAGACGCGCGGCGAGAGCAGCCGCGGCGAAGGCGTTCTGACGGGTCGAGAGCGTCTCTTCGAGCGACTGTTTGGCGGCGTTGAGGAGTTTGCCCACTACGCCGCGCTGCTCCGGCGACAGCTTACCCATATCCTTCGACACTTCGGCGAGCTTGCCTTTGCGGCCGAGCACTTCCACCCGAATCGATTCCAGTTCTTCGGCGGTGGTAACCGCGGCGATGCGCGCCTGGGTGGCGGCGGCCAAGTCAGAGAGCAGAGTTTCGATCATTTCGTGAGGCGCTCAAGCAGGGCGGCCACGCCGGAATGGTTGCGCGCGCGCGCCATATCGAGCGGAGTCTCCCCTTTTTCAGATTTCGCTTTGGGGTTAGCTTCGTGGGCGAGCAGCAAACGAACCAACTCTTCGCTACCGTTGGCGGCGGCGGAGTGGAGGGGGGTATATAGCCCGGCTTGCTCGGCACTCACATCGGAGTTGTGGGAGAGCAGCAAGGCGCAGACCTCGCGATGGCCGCCGGCGGCGGCGGCGTGCAGCGGGGTGTTGCCCATGGTATTGGCACTTCGCATTTTGACACTGGCCCCGAGGCCCAACATCACTTCGACACATTCGACTTGGCCGAAAAAAGCCGCCAAATGGAGGGCGGTCCATCCATCGGAGCTATGCATGTCGATCGGTTTATTCTCACCGCTCAGCAGTTCCCGCAAAACCGTCGCATGGCCGAGTGCGGCGGCGGCGAACTGGTCCAGTTCGGCCCCGCGAGCGAGCAGCAGGGCCGCAATTTCGCGGCGGCCACTGTATGCCGCCAGCATTAAGGAAGGCATGCCCGCCGCGCCACCGCCGTGAACCAGTTCAGGGGCGGCCGTCAACAGTTCCCCGACGCGGCCCTCGTCGCCGGACTTGATCGCGGCGTGGAGTTCCTGCGCCGGGGTCATACTACTGAAAATCCTGACCGGCGGCCACTCCTGCCGGAAGGAAGAACTCGGCGCCCTTGGTCATCTCCATCGCCAGATGGTTGAGGTAGAAGATCAGAACGCTCGACGGCAGCTTGCCTTCGAACTCATTCCAGACCCGCTGCTGCCAGTCACCCGTGAGATGTTCGGCAATGTCAGCGTCCTTTTCAAAAAAGCCTTCCGTATGCGGAACGCCCAGGAAATTCAACACCGGAACGATCAGGGTCTCGACGTGCGAGACAAGGATGGCTTGCGATAGATCCATCGCCAGATCTTCGTCGCGTTCGTCGGCCAGACGGGCCCATTGCCGGGGAGCGCTTTTGAAAAGCGAATCGCCATTCAACTTCACAACGCGGAGGCGAAGCTTGATTCGTTCGAAGAGCTGGTAGGTCCGCAGCTTTCCGAGGCTGATGTTTTTTAACAGATCTCGGAACGTAGTTTGGCCTAGTCCCAGATAAATATCGCAAAGCTGCATTCTTTCGAGGTTAGCATAATGCGGTAGAATAGAAGTTTTGGTCTGCTAATGAGTAATATAATTGTTCTAGGGGCGCAGTGGGGCGACGAAGGGAAGGGGAAGATGGTCGACCTCTTCTCGGAGAAGTTCGACATCGTCACGCGCTATCAAGGCGGGCATAACGCCGGCCACACCGTCTATATCGGTGCCCAGAAGTACGTCTTAAAGTTGATCCCGAGCGGGATTTTGCGGCCGGGCGTTCAGGCAGTCATCGCCAACGGGGTCGTCATCGATCCAGGCGCGCTGTTGTCGGAGATTGCGACGCTCGAAAACGCCGGGCTGCCCGTCGTCGAGCAGTTGAAGATTTCCGATCGGGCCCACGTGATTTTCCCGTTCCATCGCATCGTCGAAAAAATGAGCGAAGGGCGCAAAGATCGGACGGCGATCGGCACCACGTCGCGCGGCATCGGCCCGTGCTACGAAGACAAGATCGGCCGGCGCGGCATCCGCATCGCCGATCTCTGTGATCGTGAGATTTTCCGCAGCCTGTTCAGCGTTTTAGCGGACGACAAAAAGACGATCGCCGAAGCCTTTGGCATTCCGTGGGACCTGGATGTCGACGCGCTCCGCGACGAGTATGAAGCGTTCGCCGAGCGCATTCGTCCGATGGTTTGCGACACCTCGCTGCTTCTCGCGAAAGCGATGAAGGGCGGGCAGCGGGTGCTGTTCGAGGGCGCGCAAGGAACGATGCTCGACATCGACCACGGCACCTATCCGTTTGTCACGTCGTCGAGCGCCGCCGCTGGCGGGGCCTGCACAGGCGCTGGTGTTCCGCCGACGCGCATCAACGGCGTCATCGGCATTTCGAAGGCTTACATAACTCGCGTCGGTGGCGGGCCGTTTCCGACCGAAGACCATACCGCCGTCGGCGAGCAGATCCGCAAGGCGGGCAAAGAGTTCGGCGCCGTGACGGGTCGGCCCCGGCGTTGCGGCTGGTTCGATGGACCGTTGTTGCGGTACACCGCGGCCGTGAATGGGTTTGACAGCCTGGTGATCACGAAGCTTGACGTGCTCGACGAACTGGACGAAATTCCGGTTTGTGTGGCCTATAAAGTTGACGGCAAAGTGATCGAAGGCATGCCTGCCACCAACGACATGGTAGAACGGATCGAGCCGGTTTACGAGACCCTGCCAGGCTGGCGGACAAATACAAGCGGGACGACCCGCCTCGAAGATTTGCCAGCGGCGGCGAGGCGGTACTTGGATTTTCTGGCCGTGCAGACCGGCGTCGAAGTCGGCTGTGTCTCGGTCGGCCCCGAACGGAACGAGACCATCATCGTTCCAGGATCGAAGCTAGAGAAACTCCTTGGCTGAGTGGAAGAAATGGGCTCTTCTTGGGCTCCTGGCGGCGATCATTTTCTACGGCGGCGCAATCTGGATGGGCATCGAGTTTTCTAAAAAGAAACCGGGTGTGCCCATCAGCACGTTCGCCACGTTTAGCGTTGGGGATCCGATGCCGATGTTGCCTTTCGAAACAACGGACACGGAGAAGAAACAGACGCTGGAGATCTTCCGTGGTAAGCCGGTACTGGTCTATTTCTACGCCCTGGGCGACACCGAGTTGGCCAATCGGCTGGCGAAGCGTTACACCGTTTTGGCGCTGAGCGATGAAAAGCGCTATG
>JBBRIO010000261.1:0-7310 GCA_038220855.1 Bryobacterales bacterium
CCCCCCCCCCCCCCCCGCCAAGCTGCCCGCAATTTCGAGCCTCCCACAGTGCGGCCAGATTCGCACCAGGGCACCGGGGGCCATATGGCCACTTTCGAATTTCAAAGTACGGGGCGGGTGCTGTCGCTGGGCTCAGTCGGCTTTGATCGAACGAAGCATTCCGACGCGCCAGCGCCCCTATTCTGGGCAGGCTACTCTTTGAGTAGTAGAAAGGGCAATTGCGCACAGAGTCCACTCTCCGGCATGATCTCCGGAAGCGCCGTAGCGCGTCGGTCCATCCTCTTTACCCCCAGGCAGGAAAAATCCGAATGCCTCCGGCCCAGAGTTCGATTAGGCTACTGCGCCAAGGCGGCTCGCCCCATAGTCATCTCTTCTTCATCGACGCCCGCGGAATCAGCAACGCCATCGATCCCCGGGCAGTCACCACCTCATACTTCCCCTGAAAGGCGATCATCAAATGCGCCGCCCACTCTTCCAGACCGTGCTCGGTCATCAAGTACTGAACCATGTCCGTCGTGGCCATCTCCAACGCCCGGTCCAAAGAACTCTGAAACTCCGGCTGAGATCCGATGCTGATGATCGCTTCCGCCGTCTCCACCCGCGGCCCTGTCAACGGCACCCCCTTCCGTACACTCACGGAAAACTCGACGTCCATGGACGTTTCCACGCCGTTCCCGGTCGGCTCTCCATCGCCCTGCAGCGCATGCCCGTCGCCCAAAAACAAAAGCGCCCCCGGATGATAGACCGGCAAGATCACGGTCGCCCCTTCGCCAATCCGGTTATAGTCCAAGTTGCCCCCATACGGGCCCGACGGACTCGACGTCGGTGCCCAATCTCCCGCCGCCGCCACGCCCACACACCCCAGCATCGGTTTCGCCGGGAACTCCATCACCACCGCCTTGCTCCCGGGTTCCCGCAAACGAACCATTCCCTTCTCCCGGTCCAGATCCCAAGGCACGTAATGCGCAAACCCTTTCCTTACCAGATCACGCTTGTAAATCGGCGGATACGTCTTCTCGATATACTCGGGCGTCATCGCAAACAGTCCCAGCCGGTAGCCTGAGTATCCCCAATCCCGATTCAAACGGACCTTTCGGAATTGAATGACCAGCGCATCGCCCGCCTCGGCGCCTTCCACGTAAAAGGGCCCTGTTAACGGATTCGGCCCGTCCGTTACCTCGGTGCCGGTGTGGTCCTTACCGCTCGAATCGAGCGTCCGAGTGGCCACAATCTCTCCCGGCTTGATCCGCTGCTTCACCGGATGCTTGTTATAAAAGGTGCGGAAATAGGTCTCCGCCCGCAAATTCGACATCGTTAGGGTGATCAGAATCCAGAGTAATCGCATATCGGGAGTATAACCGGATTTCTCCGATTGAGGCGTTCTCTCCTGGCGTCAGCGAGCTCAGTCGATAACTCCCGTCGAATGAGAGATTTACCGCCAGAGTTTTGGCTTTTCACTCCCCGCCAAATTCCGTTCACAAGGCGTGAAAATAAAGATAAGCCCCCAATCCTTCATACACCTACAAGGAATTTTCGACCACCCTCCGATCCGTTTTCGCCGCCTCGCCTGCTAGTCTGAAATCAAAGCTCTTTTGGGAATCTTGGAACGCCTCACCGAACCCGGTGGGGCGTTCCTATTTTTACCCCGGCTTTTTTAAGGAGAACTCGATTGAAATGCCATTCACCGATGCCGAGAACAAGGCCCGTCGCGACGAAATCAACCGGGCCGACGCCCCCCAAAGCATCGGCCATCGACATCGCCCCGCAGATCGACATCCCAATCCCGAACCCTGAAACAATTCCGCTTGCTGCCCATCCACACCCACGTAAGCCGTTGAAAATCAGGACCCAAACCGGCTGAAACAGCCGAAATCCCAATATCCGGAGCCAACCGAAGCTCGCGACGAGCACCGTTGTTCCTTCGTCTTGCCCGCCCGGCGGGTCCCTAGCGAGCAGAACCGCCTCGCCGGCGTCGGGTAAGGCTCGATCAGGGCCTTCCGCGCCCCGCATTTCGGCATCGCTACCTCCATACCTCGGTCCCGTCCAAATCACGGAACTCGTTAAAAATAAACAATCCAGACACACCTGAACGTCTGCAATCACCAGCATCCAAAGCCAACCGAAGCCAACTGAGGCCCTAACCGAACACGGTTGAACTCGCACGCGCCGGTTCCCGTTTCGCGCAGTTCCTTAGAAAAGCGTACAGGCCGCTCGAGCGCGGCACCACCTGGCGAGGAACTCACCCATCCTGAGAAGTCTTTCCAGACCGTCGAGCCCCCAAGCGAGCCGAACGGCCGCCCAGATTCCGCCACTCCAGCCTAAGGTAGCGCTCGCTGGTATCACCCACCAGAGGGATAGCTTGGCCCGGGACCCGGAAGAAATTCCGCCAACTGTTGGATTAAAAACGGGTAAGCCGTTGCAAACAAAAATCGGATCGCGCCGAAGCCGCTGAAAACACCGGCATCCGAAGCCAACCGAAGCCAACTGAAGCCCGCGCCGAACAAGGTGATTCCATCGTCTCGCCAACCCGTCGAGCCGGGCCGCCCCTAAGTCCGAAAGGCCGTCGGCCGAAATGGAATATATTGGACTGCCTTGGATCCAACGTGGTACGCTTTGGATGGTGCTGGATGCTCTCCCCAAACCCGCCCTCGACGCGAATTCGAACGAACCCCTCTACCGCCAACTGGCCGCCTGGCTCCGCGCGGGCATCGACTCGGGCCGTCTCAAAGGCGGCGAACGCCTCCCCGCCACCCGCGAATTAGCCCAATACCTCGGCCTCAACCGCGCTACCGTCTCCGCCGCCTACGCCCTCCTCGACGAAGGCCATCTCCTCTCCGGCCACGTCGGTAAAGGCAGCTTCGTCCGAACGGCCATTCCTGAGCCAATCCAGGCCACTCCCGGGCCATTCCCCACCGCCGCCATCAGCTTTACCACCTCCCGGCCCTCCGCCGCCCTCTTCCCCGTCGACGCCTTCCGCCAATCCTGCCTCGAAGTCCTCGACTCCCCCGAAGTCTCCCAAATCCTCCAACTCGGCTCCCCCCAGGGCTATATCCCCCTGCGCCAGTACCTCCTCGAACAGGCCCGCCTCTCCGGCATGGCCAACCCCGGCGACGATGTCCTCATCACCTCCGGCTGCCAGCAAGCTCTCGACCTCCTCCAACGCATGATCGCCGCCGACCGCCCCTCGGCCGTCGCCATCGAAGACCCCGTCTACGCCGGCATCCGCAACGCCTTCACGCAATCCGGCCTCACCACGATTCCAGTGCCCGTTACCATTGATGGACTCGACCTTGCCGCCCTCGAACGCGTCCTGGCCCATCAGCGCCCCGGCATGCTGGTCCTCACGCCGTCTTTCCAGAATCCCACCGGCTGCACCATCCCCCTCGCCGACCGCCGTCGCCTCGTCGATCTCGCCCACGACGCCTCCTGCGTCATCGTCGAAAATGACATCTACTCCGATCTCCGCTACACCGGCACTCCCCTCCCCGCCCTGAAACAACTCGACCCCCACGGCAACGTCCTCGTCCTCAAAAGCTTCTCGAAAGCCGCCTTCCCCGGCCTCCGCGTCGGCTGGATCATCGGTCCCCGGGCCACCATCGCCCGCCTCATCGAAATCCGCCAGTGGTGCGACCTGCATACCGATCAACTCTCCCAAGCCGTCCTCCTGCGCTTCGCCGAGTCCGGCCGTCTCCACGCCCACCGGCAACAGATCTGCGCCTCCGGGGCCGCCCGCCTGGATGCCGTTCTGAACGCCTGCCGGACCTATCTTCCCCCCGGCTCCCGCTTCACCCGTCCCGAAGGCGGCATGAACCTGTGGGTCGAACTCCCCCCCGGTCGCAACGCTGCTGCCCTGCTCGACGAAGCCTGCCGCCGCGGCGTCAGCTACCTGCCCGGTTCCGTATTCGCCGTCAGTACCCCGGCCCCCAATTCGCTCCGGCTCAGCTTTGCCGGCCTCGAACCCCGCGAAATTGAAGAAGGCTTGCGCATCCTCGGACGCGTCTGTGCCGAACCCCGAATTCCCGTTTATGAGCCCGAAACGGCCCTAGTCTAGAACCATTGAAGGAGTCAGTCACCATGATCTTGAACGAAGAATACCGCCTCAAAGTAGGCCTGGCCGAAATGCTCAAAGGCGGCGTCATCATGGACGTCGTCACCCCCGAACAAGCCGTCATCGCCGAACGCGCGGGCGCTTGCGCCGTCATGGCGCTCGAACGCGTCCCGTCCGACATCCGCCGCGACGGTGGCGTCGCCCGCATGTCCCACATCAGCCTCATCCGTGGCATCATGGGCGCGGTCTCCATCCCCGTCATGGCCAAAGCCCGCATCGGCCACTTCACCGAAGCCCGCGTCCTCGAAGCCCTCTCGGTGGACTATATCGACGAGTCCGAAGTCCTCACCCCGGCTGACGAAGAACACCACATCGACAAGCGCGGCTTCAAAGTCCCCTTCGTCTGCGGAGCCCGCAACCTCGGTGAAGCCCTCCGCCGCATCGGCGAAGGCGCCGCGATGATCCGTACTAAGGGCGAAGCCGGCTCCGGCAATATCGTCGAAGCCGTCCGCCACATGCGCACCATCGTCAAAGAAATGCGCCAGCTCACCGTCCTCGGCCACGAAGAGCTTATGGCCGAAGCCAAACGCCACCAAGCCCCCTTTGAACTCATCGAGTGGGTCGCCAAAAACGGCAAGCTCCCGGTGCCGAACTTTACCGCCGGCGGCATCGCCACCCCTGCTGACGCCGCCCTCGTCATGAACCTCGGCGCCGAAGCCGTCTTCGTCGGTTCCGGCATCTTCAAATCCGAAAACCCCGAGCAGTTTGCCAAGGCCATCGTTAAAGCCACGACCTACTACAAGGACGCCTACAAGGTCATGGAAGCTTGCGAAGAGATCGGCGAATCGAAGGCCATGGTTGGCCTCGAAATTTCGAAAATCGCCGACGGCGAGCTGATGCAAACCCGTGGCTGGTAAGGTCGTCGGAGTCCTCGCCCTGCAAGGGGACTACGATCGGCATGTGCGCGCGCTGGAAGCAGCGGGCGCACAGGCCGTCGAGGTCCGCACCGCCGCTGAAATGGACGCGACCGACGGCCTCGTCCTGCCGGGAGGCGAAAGCACCACCATGCTCAAAATCCTCCATCGCGAAAATCTCTTTGAGCCTCTCCGCGCTTACGGCCAAGCCAAGCCCATCTTCGGCACCTGCGCCGGAGCCATCCTCCTCGCGACGCACGTCACCTCCCCGGAACAGCAGTCGCTCGGGCTCATGGATATCGAAGTCCAGCGCAACGCCTACGGCCGCCAACTCGATTCCCGCGTCGTCAATCTCCCGTCCACCCTCGGGGACCTCGAAGCGGTCTTCATTCGCGCTCCCATCATCCGCGCCGCCGGCCCCGCCGTTAAGGTGCTCGCCACCTATAACGGAGATCCCGTCCTCGCTGAGCAAGGTCGCCATCTGGTCGCCACCTTCCACCCGGAACTCACGGCCGATCCCCGCGTCCACGCCTACTTCCTGTCGAAGCTATAACTAGCCCGGCAGGTTCGCCTGCACCCAATCGAGCATCGCTTTTTGCTCGGAAGCCTTCCCAATCCCTGCCTCAATGTTCACATAGCGGATCCCCCGCTTGGCCATCAGCCGGGAAAGGCTCCCGTCCTCTTCTCCGCCCGGCTTGCCCTGTAACACCACGTTGAACGGACTCGCCTTCAGCTTGGCAAAGTCCACCGGATCGGTGCAGAGCAGGAACTCGTGCGGATGGGCCTCGTCTTTCAGCGACACCTCCTCGCTGATCGCCACCTCGTCCTTCACCGAGTACCCGCGGGCGTTATTATGCAGCGCGACCAGAAGGCCCTTCCCCGGCGGCGTCAGCCGTCGCACAAAGCGCGCCCGATCCTTCGCCACAATCTCCAAAACGGCCCGCTTCGCCCACTCTTCCGCTTTCGGATTCAGCCGCTCCAGGTTCCGCCGCAACCCCTCTTCGCTGAACATCCGGTTCGGATCGTAGACCACCCCGCTCGCCGCCGTAATGGTCCGCTTGCTGTTCAGCACCGAATACCCCAGGCCATCATGCAGCGCCAAATGAGCTGCCAAGACGCCTTGCGCCGTCACCTCGTCGCCATGAATGAACAGGTACCGCCGCGCCGTGCCGCCCCGCCGGATCACCCGGAAGGAGGCCCCGCAAGCCTTGATCTCCTTCCGCCGTCCAAACCACGGCAGGGCCAGAAACGACCGCCTCTCCATCCCTATTTCACCTCGATCGTCACGTTCGGCAAGCTGCTGTACCCTGGGGCCTTCAGCACCACCGCCAACGCTCCCCGACGGCCCGTCTCCGGCACCCGGACGTTGATCTGGGTCAACCCGAAGATCTGTCCCGGCGCTTGTCCGGAAAACAGGATTTCCGCCGCCTGCCCGTCGATCTCGACCGTCAACGGAAACGCCAGCCCGTCTCCCCGCGGCGATATCGCCCCGGCTTCCCCACGCGGCACCAACTCGCCCGCGCCCGTCGCGTAAAGCACCACAATCGACCCCACCGAAATCGGCGTAATCGGTCCGTTCAGCCCTCCCTCTTCGTTAATCGCCGCCGCCTGTCCCCGGCCGCTGGCGTCCGCCGTAAACAGCGCCGGCGCGGTCAGCACCACCGCCGCCGACAGCGTCGTCCCCAGCGTCCCGTTCCCCTCCGCCTGCACACTCACGTTCGGCTGCCCGGCCACCGTGCCCGGTACGATCCCACTCGCCTGCCCCTTACTCACATACAGCAGCGGTACCGCCGAGCCGTCGATCAACAGCCGCACCCCGGCAATCGATCGCGGCCATCGACCATTCCCATCCGGCCCGCCCACCGCCACTTCGTCCGGACCCAGGTTGTCCCCGAATACGGTGAACACCATCAGCGGAGCCAATCCCGTCGTCAGGAAGCTAGCGCCATTTGTAATAGCGCGAATCTGCGGCACCCTCGCCGCCGCCGTCACCGTATAAGTCACCGGCACCACCGTCGTCACGTTCCCGGGCTCCGTCGTGCTCACCCGAATCTCACCCCGGTAAACGCCCGCGCCTAAGCCCTGTGGCAAGACGCTTACGAACGGACTGCCCGGCGTTGTTCCGCCCGTTGTCGAAAGGCCAATCCAGGACGTGCTCGTGAACACCGTGTAAGGAATCGGCGTCGTTGTCGACGTCACCTGCAGCAATTGCCCCGCCGGCGTTACCCCTTCGTTCGCCGTGAACTGCAGAGCCGTCGGCGATACCCGCAATTGCGAGTTCGCCGTCAACGTCAGCGTCACCGGAATCGTGATCGTACCCGCCCCGGAGACCGTCGCCGACACCTGGA
>JBBRIO010000262.1:0-7277 GCA_038220855.1 Bryobacterales bacterium
GTAGTCGGCCTCTTCACACTCTCCTACGCTGTCTTTGAAATCCCCACCGGTGCCTGGGGCGACAAGTACGGACCGCGCCGTACCGTCACCCGCATCGTCCTCTGGTGGTCCGCTTTCACCATCGCCACCGGAGCCGTTTCCAACTACTTCGTCCTTCTCGTCGTCCGCTTCTTCTTCGGTGCCGGAGAGGCCGGAGCCTATCCGAACATCGCCGTCAGCATCTCCCGCTGGTTTCCGCCCTTCGAACGGGCCAAGGCCTCCGGCATCACTTGGATGGCCGCCCGCCTAGGCGGCGCCACCGCCCCGATCTTGACCATCTGGATCGCCTCGCAGTACGGTTGGCGCACCGCCTTTTACATCTACGGCGTAGTCGGCGCCCTTTGGTGCATCCTCTGGTGGACTTACTTCCGCGATAATCCTCGCGAAAAAGTCGGCATCTCCGCCGAAGAGCTGGCCTTCATCGGCACCCCAAAAATCGCCGAGGCCCACGTCAGCCTGCCCTGGGCCCAAGTCCTCCGGAACCGTAACTTCATCACCCTCCTGCTGATGTACCACACCTATTGCTGGGGCTCGTACTTCTACCTCAGTTGGCTCTCCACCTATCTGCAAAAGGGCCGCGGGTTCTCGGAAAAAGAGATGACCCTCTGGGCCACCCTGCCGTTCCTGTTCGGCGCCTGTGGCAACTTCTTCGGCGGCTGGCTCAGTGACCGGCTCGTCAAATCCCACGGCCTTAAAATCGGCCGCTGCGCCATCGGAGCCACCGGCCTCGCCCTCTCCGGTGTCTTCATGATCTCGGCCACCCAGGTCGCCGATCGCCAAACTTCCGCCCTCTGTCTCGCCCTCGGCTACGGCTGCATGGACTGCATGCTACCCGTCTCCTGGGCCATCTGCATGGACATCGGCCGCAAATACTCCGGCGCCGTCAGCGGCAGCATGAACATGGCAGGTCAACTCGGCAGCTTCTCCAGCTCCGTCCTGTTCGGCTACCTCGTCACCTGGTTCGGTGGCGATTACAACAAGGCCCTCTTCCCCTTGGCCTGTATGTTACTCATCAGCGCTTACATTTACACCCGCATCGATCCTACCCAGCAACTCGTGCCCGAGCGCGTTGCCGCGCCCGAGCCCGAGCCCGCGTTTGTTTAGGAATGATGATGGTGCAGCAGGCGCTCTTCGAGCACATCGAGAGTCGCCTGCGAGGCTGGCGGGTTCATGCGGACTAACAACGTCCGCAAACTCGAATCTAAGTCATCCATCTTCTGATCAATTGTAGTCAATCTTATTCTTAACAATCCCTCCACTTCAGCAGTGCCGCTGAAAGTGTTCAGCACCGCCGACCGTGCAAAGTCTGAGATACTGCGGGCTCCGCCTGACAGGCAAGCATCACGCAAGTTCTGGAATTCTTCTTCGCTGACCCGGAAGTTAACCAACCGGTTGCGAGGCTTAGTGACAGCCATAGGTATGCTGACTAGTGCCACACCTGTCACAAACCTCTCACAAAAGTGCGCTCAGAGTATACGGAGTCGCCGCACAGCGTCTTCATCTAGGTCAATTCCTAGCCCCGGTTCCTCCGGAATTGCCAGGTAGCCGTCCACCGCCCGCAGCTTCTGCCGCGTAATCTGCTCCCGCAAATTCGTCGACTCCTCAGCCACAAACTCGCAGATCAATCCATTCGGAATCGCGTTCAACCAATGCAGCGCCGCCGTCACGTTTAAGTAAGTGGAGAACCCATGGTTGGCCACCGGCAAGCCCCGGTCATAAGCCAACGCGGCGATCTTCATCGCCTCCGTAAACCCGCCACACCGCGTCAAATCCACCTGCACCACATCCACTTGGCCCTCGTCCATCAGCTGCACAAAACTCTGCCGCTCGCTCTCATGCTCTCCGGCCGCAATCCGCAGTGGCGTCGCCGCCGCTAACTTCCGATATCCCGCATAATCATCCGCCCGCAACGGCTCTTCCAACCAAAAAACATCCTCGGCCGCAAACGCATTCGCCCGCTGCAACGCTGTCTTCGCGTCCCACACCAAACCCGCGTCAATCATCAAGTCCGGCCCCGCCCCCAACCCTCGCCGCGCCGCCTTCACGAGCGCCTCATCCAACTCCCGCGACTCCCCCATCGGATGCCATCCAAACTTCACCGCCCCAAACCCTTCGTCCACCAACCGCCTCGCAATCTCCTCCGTCCGCCCCGGCGTCGGCCCAAACAAGTTCGACGCATAACACCGAATCTGCTTATGGAACCCGCCCCCTAACAGCTTCCAAACCGGCAGCCCCAATGCTTTACCTTTTATATCCCACAACGCCAAATCGATCCCGCTGATGGCGTGAATCAAAATCCCCCGCCGCCCACAGTACGAGTTCGCTTTGTACATCTTGTGCCACAAATACTCGGTTTCAAAGGGATCCTCGCCAATCAGCAACTGCCCCAAACCGCTCGTGATCGAATGCGAATACGGCCCTTCAATCGCGCCCTTCACCGCCAAGGGCGCCGAATCCACCTCGCCCAACCCGGTGATCCCCGCGTCCGTCTCCACCCGGACAATCACCGCATCCTGTCCGCTGTCGCACTGATCCTTCACTTCCGGCTGCCGCAAATACAGCGCCTCGACCTTTGTGATCTTCATCCGGCTATCATAAGGGGTTTGGAGTATCGCCATTCTTAAGCTCTGTGTTCTGGCCTCATCCAGTTCCGGCAACGCCATCTTCATCGGCACGGACCGCACCCGCGTCGTCGTCGATGTCGGGCTCAGCCGCCGTGAAATGGAAGCCCGTCTGTTCGCCATCGGCGAAGACCCCGCTAACCTCGACGCCATTATCATCACCCACGAGCACAGTGATCACGTCACCGGCCTCGGCGTCTTCTCCCGCAAGTACAAGAAGCCCATCTACCTCACCCATCTGACCGAAACCGCTATCGACTGGGAGGGTATCCCCTCGCCCCGTCAGACCTTCCAGGCCGGCACCGGCTTCACGATCGGCGACCTCGACATTGGCAGTTTCACGATCCCCCACGACGCCATTGACCCCGTCGGCTACGTCGTCCGCTCGCAAGGCGTCAGTTGCGCCGTCGTCACCGACCTCGGCTACGTCCCCGATTCCATCAAGATGCACCTGCGCGGGATTGACACCCTGCTACTCGAGTCCAACCACAACCTCGAAATGCTCAAAGTCGGCCCCTACCCCTGGTCGATCAAGCAGCGCATCATGGGTCGCAAGGGGCATCTGTCCAACGATGCCGCCTTCGAGTACATCACGACCGACATGGACTCCTCGGTCTCCACCCTCATCCTCGGCCACCTCAGCGAGCACAACAACTACCCCACTCTGGTCGAGCAGATGGCGGAACAAGCTCTCGCCCAGCGCGGCCTCAAACCTCGCCTCCATGTCGCCGAACCCGGCAAGCAGAGTTGTGTCTTCGACTATTGAGCGCACAGGCCGGTTGCGGCCCCCTTCAATCCACGAACTCTCCCCATTCCGAAGCGGCAACCGAGTCCGTCGTGCGCGAGTTCCTGGAGAGTGAAGTCCTAAAACTCGAACGTCAACGTCGCCTTGCCCGCCGGCCCTTCATAAATCAGTTCGAGCTGCTTAATCCCCGTGGCTTTCCCGCGATAGGGAAAGAAGACCAAGCCGCCCTGGGGCAACGCCCGGTCGCCTTCTGGCAGCGCCGATTTCTGGGCTTTCTGTTCCATCAACCGCTTTAGCGGAAACGGCATCTTCGGCTCGGGCGGTTTCGGATCCCCCGCCGCTCCGCCGCCGCCGCCACCGCCGCTGCTCAAGCCGCCTTTCGATTTCGGGCCGCTGCCTTCGGGTGGTTCCGGCGGAACCCATTCCGGATCTTTCAGCGTTTTCAAAACGAAGCCATACGGCTGGCTCGGGGTCGCGGATTTCTTCGCGTTGATCCGAATCGAAAACTCGGACGCTGCTAACGTCAACCGAGCCCCATCCGGCCCAAAAAACGCGACTTCGGCCACGACGTAATCTTCGGTCGTCAACGGATTCTGGTCGGTCGGCACGGAATGCCCCACAAAATCAGCCGCGATCGTCACGGTGCCGGCGACGGCTTTCGCCTGATAATCCGCCGGGCTTGGACGCGCGGGCCGCCCCTGCACTTCCTTCCCAGGCGCCACCTGAGCCCATACGCTCGTAGCCGCACAAACACCAATCAACAAAACTGTCGAGTATCGCATTCCTGCTCACAAATTACCACACGACGGCAACTACGTCATATCCCCACCCAACGCGCTATCAACGAAGCCCAACAACCGCTGAAAGCTATATCCGCTTTGCAGCAAATCCGCCGGCGGAAAATTATCCAGCATCGGATGTGGCGCAAACAGGAACCGCTTGAACGCGCCCTCCTGCAAAGCGGGCTTGATCCGCTTCTCGATCTCCAACAACCGTTCCATCCGGATCACAGAATCCTCGGTCGGTCGCGCCTGCCCACGCTCCCAGCGCGATACCGACGGCCACGAAGCACCGACGAGACGCGCCAACTCTTCCTGCGACATTTGGTTGTCGGTCCGGAGGAGCCGAATACGATCCATCAAAGCAGAGCGCTTGGCAACAGCCTTAACAGGGGAACTTGCTCTTTTATTCGAAATTGCGATTTGTGCTTTAGACATTCTGAGAACACCACGATGGTTCTACCGTCAGGCGGATCGGCCGCGGAATAAGTCCGAACGACAGGTATTTTCTTTTTACGCAATCTTTGTGCGAGCCGCCGACACGCAGAATGGTCGCCCGAAAGAAGTTCGTCTTTCGTAATTCCCCACTCCAACCGAACTTCGGCGAGGGTAAGATCAACCATCCGAGTGGTCGGACACTCAAGTACCAAAACCGTAAAGGCTGCCGGGTCGGCCTCCAGAAGGTATTTTCGAATCTCGGCCCAAGCCGATTCCACGGAGTGGCAGGTATACGAAGTTGGCCCTGGACTGGATGTGTCATGAAAACGACCGGTCGGTGCGACTGAATATAGTCTCAGCTCCGCTAGCTCCGACCGAACAATTCGGTAGAGATAATTGATCATAAAAATTAACCGTTATTTCTATAACCGGATTCGTAGGAGCTGTGGAAATGTGGAATCCTATCTCAGAATACAACCTAATCAAGTGATCTATCAAGCGAAATATTTCATCCCACCCTCCCCCCTTGCTATCCTGACCCTTTCAACAGGAGCTTTCGCTTGATCCAACGCTACACCCGCCCCGCCATGGGCGCCATCTGGAGTGACGACAATAAGTACCAGTGCTGGCTCGCCGTCGAACTAGCTGCCAGCGAGGCCCTCGCCGAACTCGGCGACGTCCCCCTCGAAGCCGCCCAGGCCCTCCGCGCCCACGCCGCCGTCGACGTCGAACGCCTCTTCGAAATCGAACGCGAAGTCAAACACGACGTCATCGCCTTCACCACCACCGTCTCCGAAAAGATGGCCGCCGCCGGCGTCGCCGAAGCCTCCCGCTGGTTCCACTACGGCATGACCTCCAACGACGTCGTCGATACCGCCCAGGCTCTCCAGGTCAAGCAGTCCTCCGACCTCCTCCTCGCCGCCACCGATCAACTCCTCGACATCCTCCGCCGCCGCGCTTTCGAGTTCAAAGACACCGTCCAAATGGGCCGCACCCACGGCATCCACGCCGAACCCTACACCTTCGGTCTCAAACTCGCCCTCTGGTTCGACGAACTCCGCCGCAACCGCGCCCGCCTCGCCGCCGCCGCCGAAGACATGCGCGCCGGCAAAATCTCCGGCGCCGTCGGCACCTTCGGCCACATCGGCCCCGAAGCCGAAGAAAAAATCTGCGAACGCCTCGGCCTCAAACCCGCCGCCATCGCCTCCCAAGTCATCTCCCGCGACTCCCACGCCGCCTTCATCGCCGCCCTCGCCCTCCTCGCCGCCACCTGCGAAAAGGTCGCCCTCGAAGTCCGCCACCTCCAGCGCACCGAAGTCCGCGAAGCCGAAGAACCCTTCGCCCCCGGCCAAAAAGGCTCGTCGGCCATGCCTCACAAACGCAACCCCGTCACCTGCGAACAGATCTCCGGCCTCGCCCGCATCGTCCGCTCCAACGTCCAGGCCGCCTACGAAAACATCGCCCTCTGGCACGAACGCGACATCTCCCATTCCAGCGTCGAACGCGTCATCCTCCCCGATTCCTGCTGCCTCGTCGATTACCTCCTCGCCAAAACCATCTGGCTCGTCGACGGCATGCGCGTCAACCCGGAGCGCATGCTCCGCAACCTTCATCTCACCAAAGGCCTCATCTTCAGCGGCCAGCTCCTCCTCGATCTCACCGCCGCTGGCATGCTCCGCGAAAAAGCGTATAAACTAGTGCAAACCCAAGCCATGAAATGCTGGGAAGAAGAAGGTGATTTCCGCGCCGCCATCTCCGCCGACCCCGAAGTCCTCTCCTGCCTGAGCCCCGAACAGCTCGACAAATCCTTTGCGTTGGACCGGCAACTCGCCAACGTCGACAAAATCTTCGCTCGCGTATTCGGAGGCTAATTCCATGTCCCTTTCCCGGCGTTCCATCCTGACGGCGGCCGTCGTCAATTCCCAAATGACGGCCGCCGCCGTCCGACCTCTCGTGGCCCTGCAAAAGGGCCTCGTCTACATGAACGCGGCCAACATCGCCCCCTGCGGCAAGGTCGCCCTCGCCGAGTACCTCAAACAACTCGCCGACTTCCAGGAAAATCCCGCGTTCCAAAACCGCGAGATCTACAAACCTCTCTCTGAATCCGTCCGCGCGAAACTAGCGACGCTCCTCAGCGCCGCCCCCGACGAAATCGCCCTCACCCGCAACTCCAGCGAAAGCAACAACCTCATCGCCCAGGGTCTCCGCCTCAAGCCCGGCGACGAAATCCTCATCACCGCCCACAACCACCCCTCCAATACCCAAAGCTGGCAACTCCGCGCCCAGCAAGCCGGAGCCACCGTCGTCGTCGCCGACGTCCCCATCTACGCCAAATCCACCGACGAACTCCTCGCCACCCTCCAGAAAAAGGTCACCCCCAGGACCCGCGTCATCGCTGTCTCCCACCTCACCAACACCACCGGCCTCCTCTACCCCATTGCCGCCATCGCCGGCCTTGCCCACCAAGCCAACGCATGGTGCCACGTCGACGGTGCCCAAACCTTCGGCTGGATGAACCTCCACCTCCCCAACCTTAAAATCGATTCCTTCTCCGGCAGCTTTCACAAATGGCCCATGGGTCCCCTCGAAAGTGGCATGCTCTACGTCCGCGCCGCCCCCCACCCCGAACTCACCCCCGCCCTACACAGCAACGAT
>JBBRIO010000263.1:0-7273 GCA_038220855.1 Bryobacterales bacterium
TGACCAGCGAGCGAGCGAACGCGGCGCTCAGCATGGCTCAAGCGGCCCACGGCACCGCCGGACTGCACATAATCAACGACTGCACATAATTTCTCTTATGTACGATTGCACATAAGAGAAAGAACTGGATCCACGTGGGAAGCGTTGAGGCGGGGCCGAGGGTGGCGGCGATTTTGTCGGTGGTGGAGAGTTGCCGGAGGATGGGGATTCCGGTGCGGCAATATCTGCTCAGCGTGCTGCCGGGGATGGGCGACCGGAAGATGGGCGAGGTGGCGGAGTTGACCCCGACGGCTTGGCGGCGGCGGCAGGCCTAGCCGAAAATCAAAAAGTTCGAAAGGCTGGGGATGGACGTACGCTTACTGTTGAAAGGTTGGTCGTTCGCTTCCAATTTATCGGTAGCGAACGTGGAGACCAGTGGTCCAGCTCGACGACTCGTTTCCAAACTACCGCGCAAACGGCGGGCGCAAGCGGGCCGTAATTCCACTCGTCTCATTGACGAGCAGCAGATGATTCGCTTCCACCTTTGCAAACGTTTGCCGCGCGCCGCTGGGCCAGCGGATCTCGACGTCGGCCGATTTAAGGGCCCCCAAGCCAAAGTGGAGACGCCGGTCGTTTACGGACAAATAGCTCGACTGGCTCAAAACCTCCTGCACCTGAAGGCTCCCGCCGTATCGAAGCCTCACCTGCGCCCCAATCGCCGAACGGTTCGACCTCGTCCCCGTAAGTAGAACCTTGAGCCAATTCGCCGCCGGGTCGACATCGTTCCGCAGCAGCGAGACCGGCTCATTCATGTTCATGATCAGAATATCCAGGTCGCCGTCGTTGTCGAAGTCACCAAACGCGCATCCCCGGCTCGAGTGCGCAGCCGCGATCCCCGGGCCAGCTTCGTCGATCAACTCTTCGAAGGTGCCGCTCGGCAACGCCCGGAAAATGATCCGCGGGTTCTTGTAGGGGTATGCCGGGAGCTTGGCCTCAATCTCCGGATACACCGCCCCCGATGCCACAAAAAGGTCGGGACGGCCGTCGTTATCCAAGTCCACGATCCCCGCTCCCCAGCCGACGTAGCGGGTCTCGACGCCGAGGCCGGAGACCTTCGTTGTGTCGGTGAAGTTGCCTTGGCCGTCGTTGCGGTAAAGGATATGGGTGTCGTCCGAGAAGTGCGTCTTGAACAGGTCCAGATGGCCGTCGAGGTTGTAGTCGCCGACGCCCAGCCCCATTCCGGCCTGCTCCATCCCGTCTTCGTTCACGGCGACGCCTCGGGGCAGCGCCTCCTCTTCAAACGTCCCGTCGCGCTTGTTGCGGAAGTAGACGCTGGAGACCGAATCGCAGGCGGCATAAAGATCGGGCCAGCCGTCTTCATCGAAATCGGCGGCAATGGCGGTGAGGCCGTAGGCGCGGGCTTCGCCCAGGCCGGCGGCCTTAGTGACGTCGGCATAGACGCCTTTGCCGTTGTTGCGAAACAGGAAAAAACGGCCTTGGGTGAGGCCCCGAGGGCCGCAGTTGACGGGGATGCCTTTCCAGTTGCAGTTGGGGTTCTGGCCGGGTTTGGGGATCCGAGCGGGGTCGAAGTCGACGTAGGTCGACAGAAATAGATCCAGGTGGCCGTCGCGGTTGGTGTCGACAAAGGTGCAGCCGGTGGTCCAATGGCGTTGTGAAAGCAAAAGGCCGGACTCCTTCGTGACGTCGGTGAAGGTGCCGTCGCCGTTGTTGCGATAAAGGACGTTCTGGCCCCAGTAGGAGACGAAAATATCGTCGAAGCCGTCGTTGTTGTAATCGGCGACGCCGACGCCGCAGGCCCAGCCTTGGCGGGCGAGGCCGGCCTTCAGCGTGACGTCGGTGAAGGTACCGTTGCGGTTGTTCTTGTAGAGACGATTGATTGCCTCCGGTGGGTTCGTCCCAAAGCGGGCGCCGGAGGGGATGAACAGGTCGAGCCAGCCGTCGTTGTCGTAGTCGAGGAAGGCGACGCCGGAGCCTGTTGTTTCGAGCAGGTAGTCCTTGCGGTCAACCCCGCCGTAAATGACGGGCGCAGAGAGCCCGGCCGCGGCGGCGACATCGGTGAAGCGGCTTTTGAAGGGCAGTCCGGACGGCTTGCCCTTGGGCTGCGGTTTCACGCCGCGGGAGGCTACGCCTTGGAAGAAGAGAGCGAGAAGGTCGCGGCGAGAGAAGGGCACTGGTTCACTTCATCATGATGGATTCGTTGTTGGATTGCCGCTGCAACTTGGCGACGCGGGCGAAGGCGACTTTCGCCTCCGCTAGTCGGCCGAGGGCTTGGAGGGCGCGGCCCAACTGATAGTGCACCGGCGCTTCTTCGGGCGCGCGTTTGGATGCGGTTTCGAGCAGCGACAAGACGGCCTTGGCGTTGCCAAGGAGCAGTTGGGCTTTGCCGAGATAGTAGTGGGTGCCCCAGAGGTCGGGGCGGGCGGCGGTGACGCTGGTAAGGAGCGGGATGGCGGGTTTGGGTTCGTTTTCCTGCACGAGCAGGGCGCCGAGGAAGTACTGGGCTTCGACGTCGTTCTGGTTGTCGGCCAAGGCGCGGCGAAGGGCCGAGGCAGCTTCGGCGGGCCGGCGCAGGCTGACGAGCGTCTTGCCGACTTCGAGCGCGTTGCCGGACTGTTCGAAGCTAGCGAGGGCCTTATCGAAGAGGGCGGCGTCGTACCAGACGCGGCCTTCGAGATAGTGCGCCTGGGCGGCCGGGAGGACGGAGTAGAGCTTGGCGAGAGTGGCTTCGGCACGCAGGAGATCCTTCTGCTTGACGTAGGCAAGCGAGAGGAAATGGTAGACGGCGGGGGTAGGAGTGAGCTGCTCCAGGGCCGCCGTCGCCGCGGCGGCCTCGCCGGTTTGCAGTTGGCAGATGGCGTGGAGTTCGCGGGCTTGCGGCGTAGACAGGCGGGCGAAAAGCGGCTTGGCCTTAGCGTAGTCGTCGAGCTTGAGATGGGCGAGGCCGAGGTTGAGGAGGAGGCCGGGTTCGTTCGGGGCGAGACGGAGAGCGCGCTGGTAGGTTTCGATCGCGAGGGCGGGTTTGCTTTGGCGGGAGTATAGAACGCCGAGATTGCCGAGCGCCCCCAGGTTGTTCGGCTCGCGGCGAAGGACCTCGCGAAAGCCCGCTTCCGCTTCGGGGAGACGATTGGCCTGGAGAGCCTGGGCGGCGTCGGCAAAAACTTGAGGGGTCGTCTGGCCCTGCCACAAGAGCAGGGCCAGACAAGTTACGAGGACCATGTTCTGAGGTTAGAACAGGACCTTGATCCCGAGTTGGAGGGTGCGGGGATCACGCGTGGAGTTCACCTGGCCAAACGTGCCACGGGTCGCGACGGTCGGGGCGGTGTTGGGGTTCGGTACGTTTAATCCGGTGTTGATGCCGGCCCACTGTACCTGGTTGAACGTGTTGAAGGTTTCAAAGCGAAGCTGGACGTTGACGCGTTCAAAGAACGTGGTCGTCTTGATCATGGAAACGTCCCACTGCTTGATTCCGGGGCCGCGAAGGATGCCCTCTCCGGTGTTGCCGAGAGTGCCTTCGAGAGGCCGGGCGAAGGCGAAAATGTTGAAGTAGTCGAGTTCGCTTGGGTTGGGGTTCTTGATGTCGGTCCCGCCAATGTAGTTGGCGCGCGGGCCGCCACCCAGGGTGCCGGGGTTGCCATTCGAATTGATTGTCAACGGGGTGCCGCCCCAGTAGCGGACGATCCCGTTGATCTGCCAGCCGTTAGTGACGCCCTTGAGGAAGGCGTTGCCGTTGGCCAGCTTCGGCAACTCGTATATGAAGTCCATCGTGACGACCTGCTTGCGGTCGAAGTTGAGGAGGCCGTACTCGCGCTTGCGGTCGAAGGTGTAGGCGAGGGTTTGGGTATCGTTTTCATTTACTCCCTGGGCCTTCGACCAGGTGTAGTTGAAGTTGCCCGTGAAGCTCTTAGCAAAGCGGCGGGTGACGCGGGTCTGGAGGCCGTTGTAGTTGGAGGTGGCACCGAACTCGGTGACGTTCACGTTGCTGTAGCCCTGGTACGGACGGAGAGCGTTCGCGACGCCGTTGACGCCGGCGAGCAGGCCGGGCTGGAGGGTGGTCCCGAGCGGGAGTTGGTTGTAATCCCGGCGGTATTGCAGGTTGCGGCCACGGTTGCCGATGTAGCTGATGTCAATGGAAGTCCGGGCTCCGAGTTCCCGCTGGACGCCGAGGCTCCAGGAGTAGACGGTGGGAATCTGGCCTTCGGCGTCGATGCCGACGATGCTGACGGGCGAGCGGCGACCGCCTGCAATTAGGTTGGTGTTGATGGCATCGACCCGACCGGCAAAGACGGTGGGTTGGAAGGTCAGGGGCGGGTTGCCGAGTCCGTCGAAGCTCGTAGTGGCCTGACGGATGCGCTCGTAGAACATGCCGAAGCCTCCACGGATGGAGGTCTTGCCGTCACCGAAGGGATCGTAAGCCATGCCGAACCGGGGACCGAAGTTGTTATAGCGGTGCTTGACGCCGCCGCGGGGGAGATTGCCCTTGCCTTCTTCGACCATGCCGTTGAAGGCGTTGCCGACGCCGGGAACGAGGGTCCCCAGGGTGAGGCCGGGATTGAGGTCGATTCTGGCGGCGTTGGCCGGCTTGTACTCGCGGGGATCGAAGTAGTTCTGGAGGAACTTGCCGTAGGTGGAAGTTGGGCCGAGGTAGGCCCAGCGAAGACCTGCCTCAATCGTCAACTTCTTCGAGACGCGCCAGGAATCCTGGGCATAGACTTCGGTGCCAAAGAATCGGAAGGTGCCAAAGTACCGGCCGTCGGCTTGATTGACGGAGGTATAGTTGCCGACAAGTAAGTTGGCGAACGTGTTGCCCGTGGACAGCGGATTGTCGGGGGAGTCGCCGAAGTTGAAGTTCATGGCGTCGGTCCAGGAGGGTTGTTGGCCGTTGAGGTTCATGTTGAAGAACGCTCCGAACTTGAGCGTGTGCTTGCCCATGTTCTTGGTGAGGTTGTCGGTCCAGGTGAACTGCTTGGCTTCGCTGAGCCAGCCGGCGGCGAAGCCGGGATAGTTGCAGCTGCCGATGCCGCAGTTGAAGCGGGGGAAGCGGTTGCGGAGGTTAGACGCGGGGAAGAACTCGGGGAAGGTGAAGCCCAGCGAAGTGCGGTCGTAGAGCGCCTTGTTGGCATCTTCTTTCACGTCGACGAGTTGAGTAAGCCGGTTATAGCTGAAGATGAACTCGTTGGTGGTGGTGGGGGAGATGACGTTGACCAGGTTATAGCTCCAGGAGCTGCCGGGCTTGCGCCGGAACTGGGGGAACACCGGGTAGGGAGTGGAGGCGAAGATGCCGAGGCCTTGCGCTTCGTGGTTGGCATCGTCGGCCCAACGGAAGAAGAAGTTCGCCTTCTCGGAGATGGTGTAATCGAGACGGAGGACCTTACCCTCTTTGTTGAACTGGTAGGTGTCCTGGAAGAAGGAGCGAACGGTTTCCGGGACATTGGGGGTGGGAACGGTGCTGGCGTAATTGGCCCCGCCGATGACCTTCAGGAAAGCCGGGGTATTGCCGCCCCACTGATTGCGCGGGACGATGTTGCCGATGTAGGGGTTGCCTCCGATGACACGGCCGCCCGCTTCACGGACCGTGGAGCCCGGTTGAAAGACTTGGCCGATGCGGAAGCCGGTATCGACGCCCTGTGCCGTGATGATGTTGCCGGCGCGGTAGAGGCGGGAGAGATCGCCTCCAAGGATGTCGGGGTGGGGCAGGTCCACGAAGGTTCCGCCGGAGGGGCGGGTGGCGAGGGTCTTCTCGTAATTAAAGAAGAAGAAGAGCTTGGGTTCTTTGAGGCTCGAGAATTTCGGGATGACAAGGGGGCCGCCGATGTTAGCGCCGAACTGGTTGAAGCGGAGCTTCTGGGTGGTGCCGCTGCGGTCGAAAGGCTGGCGGGCATCAAGGGCGTTGTTGCGACCGAACTCATACAGCGTCCCGTGGAAGTTCTTGCCACCGGACTTGGTGTTCACCGAGATCATGATGCCGGGGTTCCTTCCGTACTCCGCGTTGAAGGTGGACGTTTGGACCTTGAACTCGCCGACGGCGTCGAGGGAGACCTGGGTAAACTGGCCGTCGTTTGCACCGACGTCGGTGTTGATGGCGCCGTCGAGGAAGACGTTGTTATTGGAGCCGCGAAGGCCGTTGACGTTGAAAGCGTCCGTATTGTTGAAGGCGAGGCGGAAGTCGGTGCGGTCGTTGGAGACGACGCCGGGCAGGGTCCGCATGAGCGACTGGAAGTCGCGGCCGTTTAACGATAGGTCGGTCACCTGCTTCGAGGTGATCGTGAAACTCTTATTGGCCGTCGAAGTTTCGACCAGCGGCACTTCCGCTTCTACTGTGATCGAATCGGTCGTGGCACCGACCTCGAGGGTAACGTTGCCGAAGTTCAAGTTCTGGTTCTGGTCCAGTTGAACGTCGGTACGGGTGAGCGTTTTGAAGCCGGCGGCTGTAAACTTCAGCGTGTAAAGGCCGGGTTGAATATTGCCGAGCTGGAAGCCGCCTTGATCAGCGGTGACGACTTCACGAACGGTTACGGACTTACGTTGGTCAGTGGCGGCGATCTTCGCTCCGCGAATGGCGGCTCCGGAAGGGTCGACGAGGGTTCCTTGAATTGTGCCAGTCTGTGCAAAAGTTAATGAGACACAGAAAAAAGCGAGAGCTAAGTGTTTAGCGAACATTGTTTGACAGCGTATCAATAGCGTTACTGGGAGTCAAGGGGTGGCGGGGAAGCGATTCCTTCCGCTGTTACGGACTTAAACCCGGGATTTTGCCGTCACTTGGATCCATCTACAGTTGGGCTTTTCCGTCGCGAGTGCCAGGCCACAGGCACAACATTGGGAGCCACCCATCGTGATTGATATTTCCTCATTATCTAACGTTTGCCTTTTTCCCATCCCGCAGAACGAAAGCCAGACGAGATTCTGGCAGCCGAAGCCGCGCCGTCCGCCTCGTCGGCAGAAGATGGAGATTGAACCCAGGAAGTATTTGAAAAATCGAGAGTTAACTGTTCGGCCGGTCCTTTTCTGGGCCCCGTGGCATCGGTTTGAACCCAACTCGGTCTATATTCTGTCCCCAAGCGTGTCTCCCGGCGCTCCCACCGATTTGACGAACGGCGGATATTTGCGCTATCTTGGATGGTTGGAAGGATCGCAGGGAGATCGTCTGTCTATGAATACCGTAGTTCCCTCTGGCAAAGATATCCAGAGAAATTGGCATGTTATTGACGCCACGGGCGCCGCGCTTGGGCGCATCGCTTCGCAGGCGGCACATATTTTGATGGGCAAGCACAAGGCC
>JBBRIO010000264.1:0-7261 GCA_038220855.1 Bryobacterales bacterium
GGCCAAAGCGGGCTCCCGATCGGTCCGTTGGTTCTCATTGCCCTCGGGGTAGTTTTCCTGCTGAACAACTTTGAGTTGATTCGGATTTCGCAGATTGTGCGGTTCTGGCCGTTGGGATTGATCGGAGCGGGTGTCTATTTGTTGTATGTCCGGATGCAGACGCCGGTCGTGCCCGTGCGGGAGGAGGTGCGTCGTGAACAGTAATCTTTTACGGGCGATTCGCGGTCCGATTCTCTTGATTACGGTGGGCGTGCTGTTCGCGCTGGACCATAACGGCGGTTACGGCTTTCGGCAATCCTGGCCCGTGCTGTTAGTGGTGGCTGGTATTTTGAAGCTTTTGGAGCGGACGACCCAGTCGGCACCGCCTCCTCCTCCTCCGCCGCCGAGTTCGGCGTTTGGTAACCAAATGCAAGGGGGCAACTAAGCCATGCGCCGCACATCGATTGTCGGACCGATCGTTTTGATCGTCATTGGTATTTTGTTCCTGCTGCGGAACTTCCTGCCTGGGATTCAACTGCTGGATTTCGTGAGCGCGTATTGGCCGTACGGGTTAATTGCCTGGGGCGTGCTGCGGTTGGCGGAAGTTCTGATCGCCGACCAGAAGGGGCAATTGGGTTCAAAATCTGGAATTTCGGGTGGTGAGTGGGTGATGATTGGCTTCATCTGCGCGATTGGTTCGAGCGTGTTTTGGGGCGTGAAGCAGCGGGAAATGTGGAGCAACCGGTTTTCTCTGGGGGCGTGGGAGATTATGGGGGAGGCCTACGACTATCCGGTGGCCGGGACGTTGAAAGCCGGGCAGACGCCGCGGATTTTGATTGAGAACTCGCGGGGCAATTCGAGGGTGATCGGGACGGACGGGGACGAGGTGAAAGTGACCGGTACGAAGACGATTCGATCAATGAATCGGGCGGACGCGGACCGGGACGATAAGAATTCGCCGTTTGAGATTGTGCAGCAGGGCGAGATCCTGGTGATTCGGACGAATTTGGAGCGGGTGGGGTCCGGGCCGCAGTTGAAGGCGGACTTGGAGATTCTGGTGCCGCGGGGGGCGCGGGTTGAATCGAAGAGCCGGTATGGCGATTTGGAGGTGGAGAACATAGGCGGGGACGTGGAGGTGACCAGTGACAACGCGGGGATTCGGCTGAACAATGTGGGCGGGAATGTCAGGGCTGATTTGCGGAAGAGCGATGTCATTCGCGTCGTGAATACGAAGGGCAACGTGGAAGTGAAGGGCCGGGGGCAGGACGTCGAGATTGAGAACGTGAGTGGCACGGTTTCAGTGAACGGGACTTACTCGGGCGACATTTCGTTTCGGCAAATTGCGAAGCAGTTGCGGTTTGAGAGTGCGTCGACGAATTTGCGGGTGGAGAAAGTGGCGGGTCTGCTGCGGATTTCCGGCGGGACGATGACCGGGAATCAGGTGACGGGTCCGGTGGTGCTGAGGGCGAAATCGAAGGACGTCGAGTTGACGGATTTTACGGAATCGGTTTCGCTGGATGTGGACCGGGGGGACATTACGTTGCGCCCGGTGCGGACGGCAGTGGGCAAGATGAACGCCAAGACCAACGCGGGTGAAATTGAACTGGTGCTTCCACTGGCGGCGAAGTTTGAGATTTCGGCGAAGACGCGGCGGGGCGACATTGAAAACGACTACGGCAGCCCGCTGCAGGTGAAAAGTGAACAGCGGGGGGCGACGCTGAACGGGAACGTGGGCGGGGGACCGATGCTGGCTCTGGAGACGGACCGGGGAGCGATTCGGGTGAGGAAGTCGGGCGAGCGGTTCGAGAGCAGTGAAGCGCCGAAGCCGGCGGAGATGCCGATCCCTCCGATTCCGCCGGTGACTCCGAAGGCACCGGTGACGCTTGAACGGAGCGTGCAGTAGACTATCAGTCGATGACGCGAAGGATTTGGTTACTGAGTGCGGGACTGCTGGGGGCGAAGAGCCGGGAGGACCGGGGGCTAGGCAAATGGCGATTTGTGGCGGGGGCTTCGACTTATGAGTCGGGGCCAGCGCCGCGGGAGTCGCGGCGGCAATGGGTGAAAGACGGGGACGCGGTGCGATTTTTGCACGACGGGGTGAGCGCCGAGGGGAAGACGTTCCATACCGAGTTTACGGCGAAATACGATGGGAAGCCGTATCCGTTTGTCGGGGGCACGCTGTACAACACCGTGGCGCTGCATTGGAAAAGCGCGGACCGGGTGGACCAGGTGTTCCGGAAGGACAAGGTGATTACGGTGAGGGCGACGCGGACGGTATCGCCGGACGGGAAGCGGCTGACGATTGACGCGCGGGGGACCGGAGCGGCGGGGAAGCGGTTTAGGAATTTGCTGGTTTACGAGCGGGACTAGGGCTTCGTAGGATCGGCGGGGGGCTTGGCTTCGGGCGGTTTGACGACATCGGATCGACGGCGGCGGGGCGGGCGGACGACGGGTTTGGCGCTGGCGAGAGCGAGATAAGTTTCGAGGACGAGCTCTTTCTTCGCGGGGTCGAGTTGGAGGAGATGGTGCGAGCCGGGCCCGGGCTTAAAGGCGAGCGTGTTTTGGCCAGAGAGGGTGAAGGTGCCGGCAGGGGAGAGAGTAAAAAAGCCTTCGGGTTTGGCCGCGTGGAGGACGGCGGCGAGAGCGCCGGTGGGCGCGTCGTAAGGCATGGAGGCGGCGGCGCGGTAGGCGTCGACTACGGGATGCGTTTCGCTCCAATTGAACTGGGCGTCGAGGGCCGCGGCAGGGAAGCGGATCGCGTTAGCCAGTTCGGGAGAGACGACGATTATGGGCGAGGGCCATTCGGCGAGGAGTTTTTGGGCGGAAGCGGGGTCGAGGCCGAGGCGGCCCGGAGCCCAGACGAGCGCGCGGGTTTTCTGGGCAATCAGGGCTTTGGAGCCGGGGAGTCCGAGGACAGCCGCGAAGTTGGTGGCCGGGCCGGCGAGGACGGCGACACAGTTCTGATCCTGCTGCGAAGTGAAGGCGTTGCGGATGACGGCGAGCACATCGGCGGTATCGTTCAATTGCACTATGCCGTGGTTGTAAACGGGTTTGCCTTCGGCGTTTTTCCGGTCGAGGACAGCGTTTAAGAGGGGCGTGGGCTCGGGCGATTTGCCGGCGATGGACATCCCCACCGGGAGCGAGCGACCGACCGAAGCGAAATCGGCGTTGACGGAGCCGGCGTAGAACCGGGCGATGACTTCAGCCAGAGCGGCCGAGGCTAGACAATGCTTGCTGACGCTGGTGGAGACGACGCGGGCCTCGTTTTTTCCGTCGAGTCCGTATAGGACAGCGAGGGCGACGACTGCGTCGATGGAGTTCCCCAGATCGGCGTCGAAGATGACCCCGACGGGGGGCTTGGCCATACCGATTGCTTGCATGCCTAGCTCAGTTGGAGGCCGTCGAGGCGACCGGTGGACTCACCGAAGTTTTCGACGGGGACGCCCATGCGATCCATCATGGTGAGGAACATGTTCGACATCGGCGTTTCCTTGCGGTAAATGATGCGGCGGCCAGTTTTGAACGAGTTGCCGCCCTTGCCGATCATGATGGTGGGCAGGTCTTCGTGGTTGTGGCGGTTGCCATCGGAGAGGCCGGCTCCGTAAACGATCATCGAGTTATCGAGGACGTTGGAGTCGCCTTCCTTGGACGCTTTGAGTTTTTCGAGCCAGCCGGCGAACTGCTTCACATGATAGGTGTTGATCTGGGCGACCTTTTCGATCGACACCGGATTGAACATGTGGTGGGTAAGGGGGTGGTGGCCGTCGGAGATGCCGATTTCGCGGTAAGAGCGGGAGGTGCCTTCGCGGGTGACGAGGAAAGTGAGGACGCGGGTGATGTCGCCCTGGAAGGCGACGGTGGCCATGTCGGTCATCAGCTTGAAGTGCTCGGCGAAGTCGGCGGGGATGCCGTAGGGCTTGTCCATGCCGGGGTTGATTTGGGCGTTGTCGTTTTCCGCTTTTTCGAGCTGCTTTTCGATGGCGCGGATGGAGGAGAGATACTCGTCGAGCTTACGCCGGTCCGTGGGGCCGAGGTCGGATTGGAGCTTGCGAGTATCGTCGGTGATGAAATCGAGGATGCTTTTGCGGAATTTGCCTTGGCGGGCGCGGGCTTCCGGGCTAAGAATTTGGCCGGTGCCGAAGAGGCGTTCAAAGAGGGCGCGCGGGTTCAGGATGGGCGGCATCGGCTGGGTTTCGCTGCGCCAGGAGAGGTTATTGGTGTAAGCGCAGGAGTAGCCAGAGTCGCAGTCGCCGGCTTGGCGACCGTCTTCGAGGCCGATTTCGAGCGAAGGGAAGCGGGTTTGGGAGCCGATTTTGTTGGCGACGATCTGGTCGCAGGAGATGCCGGCTTGGATATCGACGGCGGTCTTGCGGGGGTGGATGCCGCTGAGGTAGCCGCCGCAGCAGCGGCCATGGTCACCGGCGCCGTCGAGGAGCGCGCGACCGCCGTTGTGGGTGAGGTTGCCCAAGTGCAGCATGTCGTTCTTGAAGGGTTCGAGCGGCTTCAAGATACGGGGGAGTTCCCCGATGGCACCTTCCGGAATGTTCCAATGCTTATGGTCGACGATGCCGTTGGGGACGTAAACGAAGGCCATGCGGACGGGGGGCTTGCCAGGAAGCTGGCTGGAGGCGAGAGCGGGGGCCATGGCGTCCATGGCCGGGATGGCGATGGCGGCACCGAGGCCGCGGAGAAAGGTACGACGGGGGAGCGCTTTGCGGGTGATCATCATCGGATAGCTACCTGTTTACTGGATTTGGAGTCGGTACGGGGCGTTTCGCCACGCCGCATGGAGAACGGCAGGCTTTGGACAATTTCCTGAACCAGCGCCTGAAACGGGTAGTTGGCGGGCGCTAGCTTCTTGGTGATCGATTCGATGGCTCTTCGATCATATCGCTCGAGACCGCGGCCGAGGGCGTAGGTCAACATTTTTTCGGTGATGCAGCGGGCGAAGTCGGGGAGTTCGGCTTGCAGGACAACGCGCATTTCGGCGGGGTTCTGGAACGACTTGCCGTTCGGCATGATGCCGGAGGTGTCGAGGTCGAACTTGCCGTCTTTCGAGCGCCATTGGCCGATGCCGTCGTAGTTTTCGAGGCCAAAGCCGAGTACGTCCATCCGGCTATGGCAGGAGGCGCAGGTGGCATTAGTCCGGTGCTTTTCCATCTGCTGGCGGAGCGAACCGGCGGTGGCCATTTTGTCTTCATCTAGGGCGGGGACGTCGGGGGGCGGGGCAGGGGGCGGGGCGCCGAGGATGTTCTGGAGGATATACTTGCCACGGATGACGGGGGAGGTTCGGGTGGGATAGCTGGAGACGGTGAGGACGCTCGCCTGGCTCAGGATGCCTCCGCGCTGCGGATTCGCCAGTTCGACGCGGCGGAAATCCGGACCGGTCACGCCGTCAATGCCGTAGTGTTTGGCGAGGGTCTCGTTGAGGAAGGTGTACTTCGCGTCGAGGAATTCAGCCATGGGGCGGTTGCCGGTGAGCATGCCTTGGAAGAAGAGCCGGGTTTCGGTCTTCATGGCGTCGCGGAGGTCGGCGTTCCAGGCGGGGAACTTGACGGGGTCCGGCTTGACGCTATCGAGGTTGCGAATTTCGAGCCACTGGCCGGCGAAGTTGTCGGCGAAGGCGGCGGACTTGGGGTCGGCGAGCATGCGCTTGACCTGGGCGGCGACCAGCGGGCGGAGCTTGTTGGTTTCGGCGAGGCCGAGGAGTTCGTCGTCGGGCATCGAGCTCCAGAGGAAGTAGCTGAGGCGGGAAGCGAGTTCGAGATCGGTGACCGGACGGGGTTGGGCGGGGTCGGAGTCGCGTTCGACCCGGAACAGGAAGTGGGGGGAGACGAGAATGGCTTGGATCGCGAGCTGGAGGCCCTGTTCGGTAGAGAGGCCTTCTTGCTTCGCGATACCTACGAAGCGGGTTAAGCTGGCGACTTCTGCCTTCGTCACCGGGCGACGATACGCCCGGCGCGCGAGACCGGAGAGGATGGTTTCCAGACAAGCGGGGCCGCTGTTGGGATCGCAGGTGACCAGTTTCTTATGGCTGGGGCGTTCGGTTTTTTCGGCGAACGGGCCGATGAAGAGAATGGATTCCAGGAATTTGTTCTTTTTGTTGCTGTAAGCGTCTTTGTCGGTGAGGGTTTTGACGAATTCGTCGTCGATGAAGCCGACGCGGAAGACGTGGTCTCCTTCGGGGAGGGACAGGCGCATCTCCTCCTCGGAGTAAGGGTTGAAGTAGACGAGCTTAGACGGCTTCGTTTCGGCCATTAAGCTATGGAGGAGTTTTCCGTCCATCCAAAGGCCGAGCTTGACGGGCGGGGCGTCAGCGGCGCGTTCGCCGGGGAGGCCGAAGCGGATGGTGTACTCGCCTTCGAAATCGACGCGGTGGGAGGCTTCGATCGAGCTCCGATCGATTCGGCGGATGGTCTTATCGCGGTTGTGATAAAGCTTCTCGACGGGCTTAGGGAGAGGGTCAGCCCCGATGGCGCGGGCGGCAATGCGTTCGGCGGCGTTGAGGTATTTCTCCATCAAGATGGGCGAAATGGTGAGGACATCGCCGATGTTGTCGAAGCCGTAGCCGGAATCGTCGGTGGGGAAATCGCGTTCGGCGCGGAAATCGACGGCGAGCAGATCGCGGATCGTGTTCGTGTATTCGTTGCGATTGAGGCGGCGAGCGGTGACGCGGCCGGGGTCGGGCTTGACCAATTTGTCCGCACGTTCAAATTCAAAGGCCACGAACGCCAAAAGCGCATCGACTTGGGCTTGACCGGGCCGGGGCATGCCCTTGGGAGGCATTTCGCCGGTGCGCACCTTTTGAATGATCCGCTCCCAATCGTCGCGGTTGGAACCCAATGAGGCCGGATCCTGGAACGGAACGATATTCAGACCGCCGGCGGCGGACCGTTCATTGTGGCAACTGACGCAGGACTTGGTCAGCACGGAGCGAACCGTGTGGTCGAAAGAAGCCACTTGGCCGAAAAGGCGACTTGTGGCCAGCAGGCCGACGAGGGCGAAAAAACGAATCGGTGACACCACTACTAGATTAACGTTTTTTGTTGCATCAATGTTACTTGCACTCAAAAGAAGAGAGGCTGAAGCGGGGTTCGGCAACTTGAGCGAGAAGCTAGGGTAATTCTGGAATCAGGAAACGAACGGGAACCGCCGATTAGTGCACTAGCCCGACTTTCGCAGTTCGCGGGCATTTTTAGCTATTTTCGGTTCAAAATGGCGACTAAGTTCAATGATTGCAGCGAGGCGATTTCAAAAAGGCTGCGGTGAAGACCTACCCCCT
>JBBRIO010000265.1:0-7249 GCA_038220855.1 Bryobacterales bacterium
CCATACGACCAATCGGACCCAACGGGAGCGTTACGATGAGCTGGGAACCGCCATCAGGCAGCGACCGCTCTAGTTTGCCGTCCGCCGAAGCGGTCCAAACGGATTCATCTGCCCCGAGGGCTATTGCGATTTGCTCGCCAAGAGGGGTGACTTTAAGCGACGCTGGCGCAACCGGCAACGGGCCTATGCTGAGTTCCTCCATCCCGCCGGGGCTGCCCGCGCGAACTCGATCCCTGGACGGAAGAATAGCCCATCGCCCCGGGGGAACCCGCAGGGCGGGGTTTCTAGCGGCGATCACCTGGACCGGGGTACCCTCGGGCGGATGTCGCGCATCCGCGGGGATTCTCACGACCGAACCCGTCGCCGTCATCCCCCAGAGCGCTCCTTGCGGATCAACCGCGATCCGACGCATACTGCGATCCATGACGTCCGAGGCGGGCCACGGAGAGCGCACCGCGGTCGAACCGTTGAACCGAAGAAGTCCGTCGGCGTGCGCGATCCAAAGGATCCCATCCGGCGTCTGCGTGATGTCCGTGATCGTCTCTTCGGGAAATCCTCGAGCCCAGTCCCAACGATCGAGAACGTACTGACTGGTGGGCAGCACAGGGTCCAAGGCCCAAGCCCGGCCTCCAGCCACCAGTCCGGTTAGCAGAACCGCCCAAGCCCGAGTTCCGCGCCCAATGGTATGGATCCTCCTCACAGGACGCATATCGGCGCGTGATGCAATCTCAATAGGCCAGGAAGAGGTTGACCCTCGGCGCTCACGGGAAATTGACCACCTGTGCTCGGATAGAGTTGACCACACCGAAAGCAGGCTCTGCCACGTGGCAGGCTACTGAGCGTGGCACCAGCATCCGCGCCGCAGGCGCGTAACTCCTTCCTCCTCAGCAGACATCCGTAAGTCGACACGATGGTGCGCGGCGATGCCGCGGCAGTGAGCCGGAGGAACTTGGACGCGCAAGTCGTATCGCTGGTCAACTCTTGGTGAGTATGGGTGGGTAACTTCTCGCGAGTTCCGAAGGGTTGACCGACCCCATTGATATAAACTGAGGTTGCCATGCTTGCACTCATCTCCTCCCTACTCGTTTTCGTCTCCTGCCTCCTGAGCCAAGCCCAGACAATCCCTGCCATTTATCATAAATATTGTGCCGCCTGTCACGCCGATTCCGCCACCGGCACCGACCGTGGTCCAGGGTTGATCGACACCCGGTCGCTGCGCTCGAAGTCCGAGGCACAAATCCGCGGGATCGTACGCAAAGGCACGAACGGAGGAATGCCAGCCTTCGCCCTTCCCCCCAAAGAGCTCGACGAACTTGCCGCTTCCCTCCGGTCCTGGAACTCCTCCGCCTTCGACGCCCATCCGGCCGGCGATAGCCAAGCGGGCAAAGCTCTCTTCACCCAAAAGTGCCTGGGCTGCCACATGGTGGAGGGTCAAGGAGGCTCTAACGGACCCGATCTGTCCAGCGTCGGCCGCGAACTAACGGTTCGGGAGATGGAGCAGACTCTCGCCAACCCCAGTTCTCGCAAGGGCAAGAAGAGTGGGGCGAGTTGCCCCAGTTGGGCGTTCTGCCCGGACGACCCCTGGGCCGTCGTGAACGTCCGCCTGAAGACCGGCCAGACCCTGCGCGGCTTCGCCAAGGGCCGCGGCCAGCACGACCTTCAGCTCCAAACTCTCGACGGCAAAATGCACCTGCTGACCTCGGCGGATTACCAGAGCATCGATTTCGAAAAGAGTTCGTTTATGCCGGCCCTGCAAGCCAGTGAAGTCGAGAAGCAAAATCTGATCGCTTACCTAAGCACCCGGGGGGGCGTGCCGACCGGTCCGGTCCAGGCTACTCTTCCCCCCGTCACAGCCCAGGATCAGAGCAAGATCCAAAAGCCAGCGGCCGGCGAGTGGCCCGGCTACCACGGCCTGCCTAGCGCCAACCGCCACAGCCCGCTCAAGCAAATCAACACCGCCAACGCGGCCCGTCTCAAACCGGCCTGGACCTATGCGCTGCCTCACATGAGCCTGCAAACGACGCCCCTGGTTGCCGAAGGCATCATGTACGTCACGGCCCCCAACCGGGTCTGCGCCCTCGATAGCAGCACCGGCCGCGAGATTTGGTGCTATGATCGCCAGCGTTCCACCGCGACCAAGATCTCGGGCGACGCCGCCAAAGGCGCCCAGCGCGGCGCTGCGCTGCTCGGCGACCGGATTTTCTTCTCGACCGACGATGCCCATCTGATCGCTCTCAATCGGTTAACGGGGGCTCTGATGTGGCAGGTCTTCATGCCTGCTAATTTGAAGGGAGCCTTCGGATCCACCGCCGCCCCGCTCGTCGTCGGCGATCTCGTCGTCTCCGGAATCGCCGGTGGTGACGCCCCCCTCCGCGGCTTCCTGGCCGCTTACAAGGCCACCACCGGCGAAGAGGTGTGGCGCTTCTGGACCGTCCCCAAGCCCGGCGAACCCGGCTCGGAAACCTGGCGCGGCAAAGCCATCGAATACGGCGGCGGCGCCACCTGGCTGACCGGCTCCTATGACCCCGAACTCGACACCCTGTACTGGCCCACGGGCAACCCTTATCCCGACACCGACGGTACCGAACGCGGCGGCGATAATCTGTATACCGACTGCGTCGTGGCGCTGGACCCGAAGACCGGCAAACTGAAATGGCACTTCCAATTCACGCCGCACGACCTGTGGGACTGGGATGCGACCGAACCGCTCGTCCTGGTGGACGCCAAGTTCCAAGGGCGGGATCGCCAGCTTCTGCTCCAAGCCAATCGTAACGGATTCTTCTACGTCCTCGACCGGGTCACCGGTGAGTTCCTCCTCGGCAAACCGTTCGTCGAACGCCTAACCTGGGCCAGCGGCATCGACCCCAAGGGCCGACCGATTCTCACCGCTAACAGCAAACCCACACCCGGCGGAACCAAAACCTGCCCGGCCGTCCGCGGTGCCACCAACTGGTACTCCACCTCCTACAGCCCCGATACCAAGCTGTTCTACGTCATGGCCGTTGAAGACTGCAACCTGTACCGCCAAGCCGGCAACTGGTTCGTTCCGTACAACGACCCGGCGAACCCGCCGGTGAAGCTCCTGCGGGCGCTTGACATTGAAACCGGCAAGATCGTTTGGGAGGTCCCCCAGGTTGGCGCTCCCGAAGCCAACTACTCCGGGGTGCTAACGACCGCCGGCGGCTTGCTCTTCTACGGTGAATCGGGCGGAACCTTCGCAGCGGCGGACGCCAAGACGGGCAAGACCCTTTGGCATTTCAACACCGGCCAGGCGTGGAAGGCATCGCCGATGACCTATCTCGTCAAAGGCCGGCAGCACGTAGCCATCGCGGCCGGCGGCACCATCGTCTCTTTCGCTATCGAGCAGTAGAGACGAAGGGCCGCCCGCATAGCGGTTTAGACCGCCCGGGTCAGAACCCGGTTCAGCCGTTGCACAAAGGCGCTCGGGTCTTCGAGCGCGATGCCTTCGACGAGCAACGCCTGATCCAGCAGCAGGAACGCGGCATCATCGAGCAGTGAATCGTCGGTCGCGGCGAGGAGCTTCTTGACGATTTCGTGATCCGGGTTGATCTCGAGAATCGGCTTGGCGTCGGGCATCTCTTTCTGGCCCATCGCCCGGAGCATCTGCCGCATCTGCATGGAGGGCTCCTCCTCGTCGGTCACGATGCAGGAGGGGCTGTCGGCGAGCCGCGAAGACTGACGAACGTCCTTCACTTTATCGCCGAGAACGCCTTTCAGCTTCTCGAGCAACGGGGTGAGAGCCTCTCGCTTCTCCTCCGTCGTTTCGTCCTTCAGATCGTCGCCGGCCGAAGCTTTATTCACCGACTTGAGTTCGATTTCCTGATATTTCTCAATCCGCGAGAAGACGAACTCGTCGATCTCATCGGCCAGGATGACAACCTCGATCTCTTTCTTCTTGTAGATCTCGAGCAACGGGGAGGTCCGAAGCTGCGTGGCATTCTGTCCCGTGATGAAGTAAATCGCCTTCTGGCCTTCCTTCATCCGGGCTTTGACTTCGGCGAAACTCGTCCAGGAATCGGCCGTGGTGGTCTTCACGCGGATCAGGTCGAGGAGAGTCTCTTCGTTCGCCTGATCGCTGTAAAGCCCTTCCTTCAATGGCCGATTGAACTCCTCAATGAACTTGATGTACTTCTCCGGGTTGTCGGCAGCGACGGACTTGAGTTCGGAGAGAATCTTTTTGACGCTGGCGGTACGAATCGCGGTGAGGACGCGATTCTGCTGCAGGATCTCGCGGCTAACGTTCAGCGGCAGGTCCTCGCTGTCGATGACGCCGCGAACGAAGCGCAGGTAAGTGGGCAGCAACTCTTTCGAGTCGTCCATGATGAACACGCGGCGGACATAGAGCTTTACGCCCGGACGATAGTCGGCCTGGAAGAGATCGAACGGCGCCTTCGACGGGATGTAGAAGAGCGTCGTGTACTCCATCGTGCCCTCGGCCTTGGTGTGGAACCAGAGCAGGGGGTCTTCCCAATCGCCGGAGATGGACTTGTAGAGTTCGGTGTAGTCCTCGTCCTTCAGTTCGGACTTCGACCGCTTCCATAGCGCGCTGGCCGCGTTGGCTTGCTTGGTGGTGCGTTTCTTGACGGACTTCTTTTCTGTGTCGTCCCATTCGTTCTCGTCCGCCGTGAGGAAGATCGGGAAGGCGATGTGGTTCGAGTACTTTTTGACGATTTCGCGGAGTTTGTAGCTGTTGGCGTACTCTTTGCCTTCCTCGTGGAAGTGCAGGGTGACGGTGGTGCCGTAGGTGGCCCGCTCGGCCGGTTCGAGTTCGAAGCCCGATTTGCCGTCGCTCGTCCAGCGCCAGGCGGTGTCTTCGCCTGCCTTTCGAGAGACGACCTCCACGCGGTCAGCGACGATAAACGCGCTGTAGAACCCCACGCCGAACTGGCCGATGAGATTCGAATCCCGTTTGGCATCACCGGAGAGGTTCGCCAGGAAGTTCTTGGTGCCAGACCGGGCGATGGTCCCGAGATGAGAGACGAGGTCCTCATCGTTCATGCCGATGCCCGTATCGGAAATGCTGAGCGTTCCGGCCTCTTCGTTCAACTCCAGATCGATGCGGGGGTCGAAGGGAAGAGACTTGTAGGGCTCCTCGGTGAGCGAGAGATACTTTAGCTTGTCGAGCGCATCGGAGGCGTTTGAGACCAACTCTCGAAGGAAAATCTCCTGATGCGAGTACAGCGAGTGGATAATGAGTTGAAGCAGTTGGCTGACTTCAGTTTGAAATTCACGTTTTGACATAATTCTTTCGTTTCTAGCGATCTACTCTTATGTTATCGAATCCGGTGACTCCCCTTCCCGCATTTACGCGGCCCATCGAAAATTTGATGCGGTACTACCTGCTCAAGGCTGCGCTGACGACGATTGCCTTTCCGCTGACCATCACCCTGCTGTATTTCCGCTATCACACGATGCGGTACGAGTTCAGCGACCAAGGGATCCGCATGAGTTGGGGCATCCTGTTTCGCAACGAGGTGGTGCTGAACTACGGGCGGATTCAAGATATCCATCTGCGCTCGAATGCGGTGGAGCGGTGGCTCGGCTTAGCGCGGATTGAGATTCAAACCGCCAGCGGGTCGAGCGATTCGGAGATGGTTCTCGAAGGGATTCCCGACGCCGAGGCGATGCGCGATTTCCTTTACTCGAGGATGCAGGGGGCGTCCGACGCGGGGCATCACGGTAAGGGGCCTGGTGATTTAGCCTCGATTCTCCTCGAAGTGGCGGCCGAGCTTCGACTCGTTCGGGAGGCGTTAAAAAATGGTTAAGCCGTTGCTACGGTGGTTGCGTGTTCCGCCCGAGCCGACCCCGCCCGAGGGGTCGAGCGATTCGGTGATCGTCTTTCGGGCCGGCCGGAACTATTGGCGTTGGCGCTTGTTCATGTGGGCCGCGACGCAGTTTGGTGTTGTGATTATGATCGCAATGTTCGCGGCGGCAATCTTGAAGGCGCAGGGGAAAATGTCTCCGCTGGCCGTTTTCCTTTCGGACGCGGCGGGAATCGCCGCCCTGGTGACCTATCTGCTTTTTCTGCTGATCAGCTACCAGTTGCAGCGGATGAACTACGAGCTTCGCTGGTATATCGTGACCGATCGAAGCATTCGCATTCGAAGCGGGATCTGGAGCGTGGAAGAGATCACGATGACGTTTGCAAATATTCAGGATCTGCGGATTTCAGCCGGTCCTCTACAGGGCTGGTTGGGCTTGGCCGACCTGGTCGTGAGCAGTGCCGGGGGCGGCGCGGCAAAAGGCAAAGGAACTCACGCCGACAGCGGCCATACGGCGCTATTTGCCGGGATCGAGAACGCCGCGGCAACGCGGGACCTGATGGTAGAACGGTTGAAGCATTACCGGGATGCCGGGCTGGGCGACCGGACGGAAAAGCCGGTGGTTGGGTTGGAGGCCGCGGCGGCGGAGTTGCTAGCGGCGGCGAAAGAGTTGCGGGCGGCGGTCTAGTATCGGCGTCGCCGGGGGCTAGCGGTAGACCTCGGCGTAAAGCGTTAGGATTTCGTCTTTCGAGGGGACTCGCGGGTTGTTGCCGGGCGAACCGGAGGCGAGGGCGTCGTCGGCCATTTGGGGCATGGCGGCGCGGTAGGCCGCTTCCGGGACACCGTACTCGCGGAGAGTAGGAACGTGCAGGTCCCGGTTGAAGGCTTCGAGCGCGGCGAGGATGTCCGAGCCGAGGCCGGTGTGGGCGGCGAAGGCGGCGTAGCGTTCCGGGTTGCCGGAGAGGCTGAAGCGGGTGATGGCGGGCAGGAGCATGGCGTTGGAAAGGCCATGGGGGATATGAAAGAACGCCCCAAGGGGTCGGGACATGCCATGGACCAGGGCGACGCTCGCGTTCGAGAAGGCCATGCCGCCGAGGGTGGCGCCGGTCATCATGGCTTCCTTCGCGGGGAGGTCCTGAGGGTTCGTGTAGGCCCGGCGGAGATGGGGCACGATGAGCCGGCCGGCTTCGAGGGCGATGGAATCGGAGAAGGGGCTGGCCTTGCGGGAGACGTAGGCTTCGAGGGCGTGGGTGAGCGAATCGAGGCCGACGGCGGCGGTAAGGGCGGCGGGAGTGGAGAGCGAGAGTTCGTAGTCGACGAGGGCAACGGTGGGGAGCAGGTAGCCGTCGAGGATCATCATCTTCAGGTTGCGAGCACGATCGGTGATGATGGTGACGCGGGTGGCTTCGCTGCCGGTACCGGCGGTGGACGGGATGGCGATGAGCGGGAGGCCGGGGGCGGGCACC
>JBBRIO010000266.1:0-7234 GCA_038220855.1 Bryobacterales bacterium
GAACCGCTCGACGTCGCCCTGAATGTCGTCCGGCATCTGGAAACCGTCGCCACTACCCAGGAACTCCGCGAAGCCTTCAACGCCATTCAACCCGAAGCGAGCGCCTTCTACTCCTCCATCGCCCTGAACCCCGGCCTCTGGGCCGCACTAAACGAGTTTGCCGCCACCGAAGAAGCCGCCCAACTTACCGGCCTCCATCGCCGCAATTTCACGAAGACCATGGACGCCTTCCGCCGCGCCGGAGCCGAACTCGACGAAGCCGGCAAAAAACGTTCGGAAGCCATCGACATCGAACTAGCCAACGTTTCCACCAAATATTCGGAAAATGTCTTGGACGCGACCAACGCCTACGAACTCTATCTGACCGACGAAGCCCAACTCGCCGGCCTCCCCCCCAGCGCCCGCGCCGCAGCCCGGCAAAGCGCCGAAAGCAAGGGCCAACCCGGCTGGCGCTTCACCCTCCAACAGCCCAGCTACCTCGCCGTGATGACCTATCTCGACGACCCGGCCTCCCGCGAAACCCTCTACCGCGCTTTCTCCACCCGCGCCTCGAGCGGGGACCACGACAACCGCAACCTCACGACGCGCCTCATCGAACTCCGCCGCGAAAAAGCCCAACTCCTCGGGTTTGCCACCTTCGCCGATCTCGTTCTGGTTGAGCGGATGGCCAAAACCGGCGCCGCCGCCCGCGCCTTTCTCGACGATCTGTACGAGAAAACGAAGCCATTCTTCGTCATCGAAAACGAACAGCTCATCACCTTCTCCGGCCAGCCTCTCGCCCCCTGGGACATCGCCTACTGGGCCGAGAAACAGCGTCTCGCCCTCTTTGACTTCGACGAAGAAGAGCTCCGTCCGTACTTCGCCCTGCCCAAGGTCATGGATGGCCTGTTCGAAATCACCCGTCGCCTCTTCGGTATTCTCGTCATTGAAAAGCCCGGCGCTTCCGTTTGGCATGGCGACGTCCGGTACTACGAAATCCACGACGAAGCCTCCGGAGCCCACCTCGGCAGCTTCTATTCCGACTTCTACCCCCGCGAAAATAAGCGCGGCGGCGCCTGGATGGATTCGTTCCTCACCGGGCTCCCCATCGCCAACAGTGATGATTCCTGGGATCCTCATCTTGGTCTAGTCTGCGGCAACCTCACCCCGCCCATCGGCGACCATCCCGCCCTACTGACCCATCGCGACGTCGAAACCATCTTCCACGAATTCGGCCATCTGCTCCATCATTGCCTTACACGGGTCCCCCTCCGCGGCATGGCCGGCACCAACGTCGCCTGGGACTTCGTCGAACTGCCCAGCCAGATTCTCGAAAACTGGTGCTGGGAGCACGAGGCCCTCGCCCTGTTCGCTCAGCACTACGAAACGGGTGCCCCCATCCCCGCAGAATTATTTAACAAGATGAAACGCGCCCGTAACTTTCGGGCCGCCAACGCGCAAATGCGGCAACTCAGCTTCGGTATCGTCGACCTGGCGCTCCACACCACCTATTCGACGGCCGCCGATGGGGAGGTCATCGCCTATAGCCGAGCGCTGCTCAGGCAGTTCGCCCCGGCGGGCCTGCCGCCCGAGCACGCGATGATCGCAAGTTTCACCCATCTGTTTGCAAACCCAGTCGGTTACGCGGCTGGCTACTACTCCTACAAGTGGGCCGAGGTCCTCGACGCCGACGCCTTCAGCCGCTTCCGCAAAGAGGGTGTATTCAACCTCCAAGCTGGCCGTGACTTCCGCAATCAGATCCTTGCCCAAGGCGACAGCGAAGATCCGGCTCAGCTCTATCGCAACTTCATGGGCCGCGATCCGGATCCCGATGCCCTTCTCCAGCGCTCTGGGCTACTCGCCTAGCGCATGATACAATTTTTCATAGTCGGCAAGGTTAAAGTTATGAAAATTGCAACCTTGTTGACGGGTCAATCGTCTAGATGTCCAGGGGACAGGATGCAGAACGATGGCGACAATTCCAACTCCACCACCGACCGAAAATAACCGCGCACTTCCCTCGCAGCTTGAAATCGAGGAAGACCGCCACTTAGCCCGTCTAATGGCGCCCCCGGAGCCCCCATGGCACTTGGCATTCATCCAGAATGTCAAAGATCTGTTCAGCCCACCCGTGCTCCCGCCGCTCGACGTAACGTCGAAGCCGGTCGCGGTGCGCGACATCTGGGGTGGAACGGGCGGCAATGAAAAAAAATCCGGCGTCTACTCTCTCCTGGTTCACGGCGTCGTTCTGGCGGCCTTACTTTTCCTCGGGACCAACAAAGCAGTGATCCAGGCAGTCAAGGATACCGCCCTGTTCATGCCGACCGATTTGGCGCCCTACCTGCCCAAAGCAGCCCCTCAAAAGGTGGCCATGGGCGGTGGTGGTGGCGGAGGCAATCTCAATCCGCTGCCTCCGACGAAAGGGAAGTTACCAAAGATCGCACCCAAGCAGTACGTTCCTCCAACAGCGGAAGCGATTTTGAATCAACCAAAGCTCGTCATGGAGCCCACGGTAGTCCTGCAACCCAACACACCGATCCCCCAGGTTGCTCTGACCAACATCGGCGATCCCTTCGCTATGGGTAAGATCCCATCCAACGGACCCGGCTCCCAAGCCGGTATCGGCTCCGGCAAGGGCGGCGGCGTCGGGTCGGGGTCCGGTGCCGGTGTCGGGCCTGGTTCCGGCGGTGGCATGGGCGGCGGCGTTTACAGAATCGGCGGCGGCGTCTCCGCTCCGTCGCTTCTATCGAAGGTCGAACCTGAGTATTCCGAAGAGGCTCGTAAAGCCAAATTCCAAGGCACCGTGGTCCTCTACGTAGTTGTCGATGAGAAGGGACAGCCCCAGCAACTCCGGGTTGTTCGTCCTTTGGGTCTCGGTTTGGACGAGAAAGCGATCGAAGCAGTACAGAAGTGGCGCTTCCGGCCGGGTTTCAAAGATGGCAAACCGGTTCCGGTCGCCGCGACGGTAGAAGTTAATTTTAGGCTCCTGTAAACCGCTCTCCTCCGAAGCGGTCCAGCGAAAGAGGCCCACTCACGCCAAAAGCGTGAGTGGGCTTTTCTGATTTCAGATAGAATGGAAGGGTAACCGCACCCCATTTTTAACATGCTGAAACCCAAGGCAGAATCGCACGCAGACCTCAACCCCGTAGAAACCAGCGAATGGCTGGAAGCGCTGGATCAGATTATCGACGTCGAGGGTCCCGACCGGGCCAAGTTTCTCCTCGAACGTTTGCTGAATAAAGCCGCCAACAATGGTGCCGCGCCTATCGCGCGCTACCAGACGCCCTACGTCAATACCATTAGCGTAGAGGAAGAAGTCCCCTACCCGGGCGATCGCGAAATCGAACGGCGGCTCAAAAGCCTCGTGCGCTGGAATGCGTTGGCCATGGTGGTCAAAGCAAACAAGTACGACGCGGGCATCGGCGGCCATATCGCCACGTTCCAGTCGCAAGCCACGCTGATTGAGGTAGCGCAGAACCATTTCTATCGCGGTTCCATCAATGGGGAACCGGGCGACCTGATCTATTTCCAGGGTCATGCTTCTCCGGGACAATATTCGCGAGCATTTTTGGAAGGGCGCCTGACCGCTCAGCATCTAGCGAACTTTCGGCACGAACTCCGCGACACCCCGGGCCTCTCGTCCTACCCCCACCCGTGGCTGATGCCAGATTTCTGGCAGTTCCCCACCGTTTCCATGGGCCTCGGCCCACTCAACGCCATCTACCAGGCGCGCTTCATGCGCTACCTGGAAAACCGCGGCCTCATCCCGAAAACCGACCGTAAGGTCTACGCCTATCTCGGCGATGGCGAAATGGATGAACCCGAATCGCTCGGTGCCGTTGGTCTACCCGTCCGCGAAAAGCTCGACAATTTAATTTTCATCGTCAACTGCAATCTGCAGCGCCTCGACGGCCCCGTCCGCGGCAACAGCAACATCGTCAAGGAACTCGAAGGCATCTTCGCCGGCGCCGGCTGGAATGTCATCAAACTGCTTTGGGGTGGTCCCTGGGACGCCCTCTTTGCCGCTGACAAGTCCGGTATGCTGCTCAAGCGGATCTCGGAAGTGGTCGACGGCGAATTCCAAGCCTACAAAGCCAAGGGCGGTGCCTACATCCGCGAGCACTTCTTCGGCAAGTACCCGGAAACCGCCGCCATGGTAGAAAACATGACGGACGAGCAGTTGGGCTCGCTCTCGCGCGGTGGCCACGATCCGGTCAAGGTCTATAACGCGTATCGCCGCGCCAACGAAGGCAATGGCAAGCCCACTGTAATCCTCGCCAAAACCGTTAAAGGATACGGCATGGGCGAAGGCGGCGAAAGCCGTAACTTCACCCACCAAGCCAAGAAACTTGAAGAGCAGTCGTTGCTCCACTTCCGGGATCGGTTCCAGCTTCCGCTCACCGATGAACAGGCCAAAAGCTGCGAACTCCTCAAGCCCGCCGACGACGCGCCGGAGATGGTCTACATGCGCGAGCGCCGTGCGGCCCTGGGCGGTAGCGTCCCCGCCCGTCGCCCCAAGCCGATCACCCTTTCCGCTCCGGCCATCGAATTGTTCCAAGAGTCACTGACCGGGTCTGGTGCCCGCGCGGTCTCCACCACGATGGCCTTCGTCCGTATTCTTACCGCCTTGATCAAGGATCCCGCCCTCGGCAAATACATCGTGCCCATCGTGCCCGACGAAGCGCGGACCTTCGGGATGGAGTCGCTCTTCCGCCAGGTGGGCATCTACGCCCCCATGGGGCAGCTCTATACCCCACACGATTCCGAAATCTTCCTCTTCTATAAGGAGATGGTTAACGGACAGGTTCTCGAAGAGGGAATCTCCGAAGCAGGCTCGATGGGTTCGTTCACGGCCGCCGGCACCGCCTACGCCAACTACGGCGCGCCGATGATCCCGTTCTTTACCTACTACTCGATGTTCGGCTTCCAGCGCGTCGGCGACTTCATCTGGGCCTTCGCAGACAGCCGTGGCAAAGGCTTCTTGATGGGGGCCACCGCCGGGCGTACCACGCTCTCCGGAGAAGGTCTCCAGCATCAGGACGGCCACAGCCAAGTGCTCGCCTCCACCGTCCCCACCTGCCACAGCTACGACCCCGCTTTTGCCTACGAAATCGCCATAATTGTCCAGGACGGCATCAAGCGGATGTACGAGTTGAACGAGGATCGCTTCTACTACATCACCATCGGCAACGATGATTATGCCCATCCGCCGCTCCCGGCAGACGATATCGCCGAAGGCGTTCTCAAGGGCATCTACCGGATCCGAACCGCCGAAGCGCCCCACGCCGTGCTGTTCGGCAGCGGCGCGATTCTGAACGAGGTGCTCGAAGCCTCGCAGATCCTGTGGGATCGCTACGGTGTGTCCACCGACGTCTACAGCGTCACCAGCTACAACGAACTCCGCCGCGACCTTCTCGAAACCGAACGCTGGAACCGGCTCCATCCGATGGAACTGCCCCGCCTCGGTTATCTCCAGACCGTTCTCGTTGGGTCGGACCTGCCCATCATCGCTGCTTCTGACTACATGAAGATCGTCCCAGACCAGATCGCCCCGTGGCTCCCTGGTCGGTTGGTGAGCTTGGGAACGGACGGCTTCGGCCGCTCCGACAACCGCGAGCAACTCCGTCGCCATTTCGAAGTGGATGCGGAAAACGTTGTCGCCGCCACGCTTTCCCGCCTTGCGCGGGATGGCAAGTTCGACCCCGCCCGCGCTGCGGCGGCCATTCAGGAACTCGGCCTCAACCCCGAACGCCCCGAACCCTCGCGCGCCTAAATTAACCGAAACGAACCTAAGACGACCGGAGCTTCACCGCTCCGGTCGTCTTTCTGTTGCAATCGTCCCCAGGCATCAAACACATACAAGCCGATTCCGTTCGCTAAGCCAAAGGCAGTCGCTTCCTGCTGGTCCTGAACGAAGTGAACCTCCGTCTCTTTAAGCCGCCCCAATGCACCCAGGATCCGGGCCGACAGGCGCCCTTGGCCGGCCAGTACTACGACGTGTCCGCGCGCACCCAAGCGCTCTCCCATCGTTGCGGCAAACGCCTCCACCGCCACTTCGGCGTCCTGGTGCGACGGCTCAAGGAGAAGCACCGCCGTCGAACAGCCCGCCGTTCGTTCCAGCTTCGACTCCGCCGGCCAGTCATCCCGCTGGGCGATCAGCGCCGCCAGACAAATCGCCAAAAGTATCGATTGTTTGCCCACGTTTCACTTCTCGTCCAAATCCCGGCGACAATGAAAGGAAATGGTGCATATCGACGAAGCAACCGTACGCCGCCTCCTTCCCATGACGAAGGCCATCGACCTGCTCGCCCACGCCTTCCGCGATCTCAGTCTCGGCCAAGCACAGTCGCAGCCCCGCCGCCGACTCGCCCTGCCGGCCGGAGCCGTCCTGCATCAAATGGCCGGTGCCCACGGCGCCTACTTCGGCACTAAAATCTACTCGACCCATCCCAAGCACGGTGCCTGGTTTGTTTTCCTTCTCTACGACGCCGAAACCGGTGAACCTCTCGCTCTGATGGACGCCAACTGGCTCGGCCAAATCCGCACCGGTGCCGCCTCCGGCCTAGCCACCAAGTGGCTTGCTCGCCCCGACGCCCAAAGCGTCGCGGTTCTCGGCAGCGGCTTTCAAGCCGCCAGCCAACTCGAAGCCGTCCTCGCCGTCCGCTCCATCCGCTCGATCAGCGTCTGGAGCCGTAACACGGAAAAGCGCGCCGCCTTTGCCCGCAACTACCCGAACGCCGCCCCTATGCCCTCGGTCGAAGCCGCCCTCGTCGATGCCGACATCATCATTACAGCCACGCAGGCCAAGGACCCACTTTTCTCTATTGAAATGGTCCGCCCCGGCACCCATATTAACGCCGTCGGCTCCAATTCCGCTAACCGCCGCGAGCTATCTACCCAGGTACTCCAGGCCGCTCACCGCATCGTCGTCGACTCTCTCGAACAAGCACGAAGCGAAGCTGGCGACCTCATCCTTGGCTTAACTCCGCCCGACTGGGACGCGGTCGAACAACTCCAGAATCAGCCGGAAAGAAAGAACGGAGCCGAGATCACCGTCTTCAAATCGGTCGGCATCGGTCTTGAGGACGTCGCCGTGGGAGCGTGGGTCTACGAACAGGCCGTCAAACAGGGCCTGACCAACCAGCTACCCCTATTCGCCGCCCGTTGAGGCCTGCAGATCGGAGTCGCGCCAAGCGCTGATCTTCAGCCGACGGCAGACCCAACAAAGTTGCTCCACCGCATTCGGGGTCACTTC
>JBBRIO010000267.1:0-7231 GCA_038220855.1 Bryobacterales bacterium
GGAGCCACCGACGAAATGGGCATGAAGTCCATCGAAAACGTGACGGAAGTCCACGACCTGCACGCGACAATCCTCCATACTCTCGGCCTCGACCACAAGAAACTAACTTACCGCTTCGGCGGCCGCGAAGTAAGTCTCACCGACGTCCACGGTACACTAATTAAAGCAATTCTCGCCTAACCCCATGCCCCACATCCTTTTCCCCGTCGATTTCTCCGCCCCCTGCGCCAACATCGCCCCCGCCGTCCACGGCTGGGCCGTCCGCTCACGCTCGGACGTCACCCTCCTCCACGTCCACGAAACCCCCTTCCTCGCCATCGATCATCCCAACCTCGTCGCCGAACTCGCCACCCTCCGCGAAGCCTCCCACTGCCGACTCGACGCCTTCCTCCTCCACGCCTTCCCCGAAGTCGCCGTCCGCCGCCTCCAACTCGACGGCCGCCCCGGCACCGCCATCACCGATTACGCCGCCGCCAACGGCATCTCGCTGATCATGCTCCCCACCCACGGCTACACCCGCTTTCGCCAACTCCTCCTCGGCTCGGTCGTCGCCAGCGTCCTTCACGACAGCGAAATCCCCGTCTGGACCAGCGCTCACGCCGATTCCCCCCTCCTCGCCCCCGTCCCCAAACACATCCTCTGCGCCATCGATTGCGGCCCCCAAACACAAAACGTGCTCGCCTCGGCCGTCAAAGTCTCCCGCCAGTTCAACGCCCCCCTCCGCATCGTCTATTGGCACCCCGCTGACTCCCGTTTTCCCAGCACCACCGCCGACCGGGCCCATCAACTCGTCCACGAAGCCGCTCTCGAACACTATCAATCCATCGCCGCCGATCTCGACCTCCCCGAATATCTCGAAGTCCTCGAAGAGCATACCCTCGTCGAAGGCGTCCAAAACGCGATCGCCAACCACAAAGCGGATCTTCTCGTCATCGGCCGCGGTCGCATCCAAGGCGTCCTCGGTCGCCTCCGGTCCAACTCGCACGACCTCATCCGCTCCGCCCCCTGCCCCGTCCTCAGCGTCTAACGGCCCAACAGAATCCCCACTCCCGCTCCCATTAACAACGCGACAAATCCCCACGCCGCAGACCGCCGAAACTCGCCCCGGCCCACCACCAACGCAATTCCCAGTTTCACCACCGTATTCGCCATGCACCCCACCGCCACCGCCAGCGCCGCCGTCCCCACCACAGCGTCGGACTTCGCCATCGCAATCGTCAACGCGTCCACGTCCGTCAACCCCAGCACCGCCCCCGACAAAACGAGCCCCGCTCCGCCCCCCCACTCCCGCGCCCACCGCAATCCAAACAATACCGCCTGAAACAAAACCGCCATCTGCAGCGCCGCCCCCACCTGCAGCGGGTTCTCCCCCGTCTCCGCCGTCCCTCCCGCCGCCTTATCCCGATAAAGTCCCCACCCCGCAAACCCCATCCCCACCACCGCCGGCACCGCCACATATGGCAACACCGCCCAGGCCAACGCGGGATTCAAAATCGCCGTCGCCACCCCCACCCGCACATACATCACCGTACATGCCGTAATCACCCCCAACGCCAACGCCCCGCCCGCTCCCGCCTCCTTCGCGCTCGTCCGCGCAAACGACAGCGTCACGTTCGTCGACGATACCAACCCCCCCAACAGCCCCGACAGTACCGACCCCTTCCCCGGCCCCACCATCGCCCGCGCCGCGTATCCCAAGAAATTCAATCCCGAAATTAGTAAAACCACAATCCACAGTTCCCGCGGCTTCACCCCGCCCCACGGTCCGTACGGTCCCTCCGGCAACAGCGGCAACACCACCAGCGCCATCAGTCCAAACCGAAACCCCGACCGCAGCCCCTCATCCGGCAACTTTTCCGCCCATTCGTGCAGTCTCGATTTCTCCGCCAATAACACCGACGTCATCGCAATCATGCCACTCGCCAACTTCCACTCCCCCAACCCCGCGAGCACTCCCGCCGCCAAAACCACCAGCGCCGCCGCCTCCGTCGTCGCCCCCACATCCGTCCGGCTCACCCGCACATACGCCGCCACCACTAACCCCACCGCCCCCGCCAACAACACCGTGGCCAGCGGCGCATAATCGGCCCACAGTAGCCCGGCCGCCCCCGCCAACCCCCCCATCAGCGTAAACGTTCGCACCCCCGCAAACTCGTCACCCTTTCGCTGACGGTCCACCCCCACCGCCGCCCCGCCCAGCGCCGCCACCGCCAACCCCACGACTCTTTCCCAGCTATTGTCCATCGGATCCCTAGTCTACATCCGCTATAGTGAAGTCATGAATCGTCCTGGCGCCATCACCATGCGCGGTAACCCCAAAGATCTCACCGGCCCCGAACTCAAAGTCGGCGACCAAGCCCCCGAGTTCTCTGCCGTCGACTCCGCCTCGAAGCCCATCACCCTCGCCGACACCGCCGGAAGCGTGCGCATCTTCTCCGTCGTCCCCTCCCTCGATACCCCGGTCTGCGATATGCAAACCAAACGCTTCAACGACGAAGCCGCCGCCCTTCCCAACATCAAGTTCTACACCATCTCCATGGACCTCCCCTTCGCGATGAAGCGCTGGTGCGGTGCCATGGGCGTCGACAATATGGCCATGATCTCCGATCACCGCAACGCCTCCTTCGGCGAAGCCTACGGCACCCTCATCCCCGATCTCCGCATCGAGTGCCGCGCCATCTTCGTCGTCGACCAGGACAACACCGTTCGCCACGCCGAATACGTCCGCGAAGTCGCCGAACACCCCGACTACGACGCCACCCTCGCAGCCGCCAAAGCCCTCACGGCGAACTGAAATATTCCAAGAACGGGGATCGATACTTCTAATCCTGGAAGATCGCCCCCCCCGGCGCTATGCATCCCCACTGGTAAGTCGTTCAATTATTTGATAGATTGTCGGCTAACCGCTTTGTTGTGAGGATGGCCTTCAAATTGCTAACAACCCTCACGGCGTAGTGTCTCTCCCTTTCCGGATACCCTGCTGTGAACGAACTGAAACGACAACTTATCGGCGCGCTTATCGTCATCATGACGGTCGCCGCTGTCGTTGCCGCTGCCATCAACTTCCAGCAGCAGAATAAGTACGAACTTCCCGAAGACGGTGTCACCTGGGTTGACCGCTCCACGCCACTGCACTCGAAAGCCGTCATCGCCCTCCACATCGCCCCCGGCAGCCCGGGCGAAAAATTCGGCATCCGCGAAGGCGATGTCCTCCGCCGCATTGGCACCCTGCCAGTTGAAATCGCCATTGATGTTCCCCAGATTCTGGTCGGCTCCGGAGCCTGGAAAAAACTCGACTACTTCGTCGAACGCATCGTCACCCGCCAGGGCGTCGCCGTCGCTCTGGAAACCAAACTCGCCCTCGTTGTCTCAGCCCGCACCGCAGGCAGCGCCGTCCTCTATCAGTACGCCGTCGGTGCCGCCTATCTCTTCATCGGCCTATTTGTCTTCTTCCGCCGCGGCTCGGCCCATCGCGCCGTCCACTTCTATCTCCTCTGCCTCGCCAGCTTTGTTCTCAATACCTTCCACTACACCGGCAAACTCAATAACTTCGACAAAGTCATCTACTACTGCAACGTCTTCGCCGGCCTCTTCCTCCCCACGCTCTTCTTCCATTTTGCCGTCGCCTTCCCGGAACCCGCCCGCCTCTTCCGCGCCCGATGGGCCCGCGTCGCCCTCTACGGCCCCGCCGTCTTCCTCAGCGTCGTCTGGATCCTAATCACCTCCTCTACCCTTCGCCTTGATGTCTCCCTCATTGAACTTCGCTGGATGATGGACCGCGTTTGGCTCCTCTTCGTCGTCTCCGGGCAAATCGGCGGAGCCATCGTCCTTGCTCTCCGCTACCCCCGCGCTGAAGATCCCATCGTCCGCCAGCAACTCAAATGGCTCCGCAACGGCGCCGTCCTCGGTGTCCTCCCCTTCACCGTCCTTTACGCCCTACCCTTCGCCATCGGTGCCGTCCCCTCCCCCCGCATGGAAATGGCCGTCCTCGCCCTCATCCTCGTCCCCATCACTTGGGCCTACGCCATCTTCCGCTATCGCCTCATGGACGTCGACGTCATCTTCCAACAAGGCTACGTCTATACCCTCGCCACTCTCGGCGTCCTCGCCGTCTTCTACGGCCTCCTCGTCTCCATCACCGCCGGCCGCCCTTCCGGTCCCAACAATGTCCCGGGAGCGGAAAACTCCTCCGGTCGTTTCGACGATCTCTCCCCCGTCGCCCTCGTCGTTCTCATCCTCGTCGCCGCGTTCGTCTTCCAGCCCATTCGCAACTGGCTCCAGGAAATCCTGGACCGCTACGTCTTCTATCGCGATCGCTACGACTACCGCCTCACCCTCATTGAATTCGCCCGCGAACTCAGCGCCGAAACCGATCTGAACCGCATGTTGAGCTCCGTCTCGGACCGCCTCCTCCGCACCCTTTCCATCCAGCACCTCGCCTTCTTCCTCTCTGACGAAAAGCAGGCCGAAACCTTCCGTATGTACATGACCGCCGGCCTCACCCGCCCCGTCCCCGATGTCATGGACCTCACTTTTCTGTCTTCGGAAATGGCCCGGGAAACCCCCTATCTCTTCTTCGAACGCACCCGGAACTTCATCGACGTTCTCGCCCGCGAATGGCCCGCCAGCGTTAAGCACACCATCTCCGACCTCGGCCTCACCTACTACATCCCCTGCACCTCCCGCGGTCGCGTCATCGCCTGGCTCGGGGTCTCCCGCACCGACAAAGGTGACTTCCTCTCCTCCGACGACGTCGAACTCCTCGTCACCCTCGGCGGCTACGTCGGCATCGCCGTCGAAAACGCCCGCCTCTACCGCTCCCTCGAACGCAAGGCCGAAGAGGTAGAACGCCTCAAGGAATTCAGCGAAAACATCGTCGAATCCATTAACGTCGGCATCCTCGCCGTCGATCTCGATGACCGCGTCGAAAGCTGGAACACCCAGATGGAGCACCTCACCGGCATCCGCCGTCAGGACGCCATCGACCGCCGCCTGCGCGAACTCCTCCCCACCGCCATGAGCGACGAACTCATCCGTTCCCGCGGCGAGCAGGGCATCCATCACATGTACAAAGCGGCCCTTACTGACCGCATCGTCAACATCGCCGTCGCCCCCCTCATCTCTAAGGAACAGGAGCAAATCGGTCGCTTAATAATCTTCGACGACATCACCGAACGCTCCGAACTCGAAACCCGCCTCGTCCAGGCCGACAAGCTCAGCTCCATCGGCCTCCTCGCCGCCGGCGTCGCCCACGAAGTCAACACCCCCCTCGCCGTCATCTCGACTTACGCCCAAATGCTCGCCAAGCAAGTCAACGGCGACGAAGCCAAGTCCCGCATGTTAGAAAAAATCGCGAAACAAACTTTCCGCGCCAGCGAAATCGTCAACAGCTTACTCAACTTCTCCCGTACCGGCCCCACCGAATTCGAAGACGTCGACCTCAACCGTGTCCTCCGCGAAACCCTCTCCCTCATCGAACCCCAGCTCCAAAAAACGCAGGTTCGCGTCCTCCATAGCTTCGAACCCAACCTCCGCTTGATCCGCGGCAACAGCAGCAAGCTCCAGCAGGTCTTCCTCAATCTCTTCCTCAACGCCCGTGACGCCATGGAGTCCGGCGGCGTCCTCGAAGTCAAAACGACCACCGACGCCGCCTCCGTACGCGTCGACGTTCTCGACTCGGGGCAGGGAATCTCCCCCGATCTCCTCAGCCGCATCTACGATCCCTTCTTCACCACTAAAGGCGCTCAAAAGGGCACCGGCCTCGGCTTGTCCATCACATACGGTATCGTGAAAGAGCACGGCGGCTCCATCGTCGCCGATTCCACCCCCGGTCAAGGCACCTGCTTTACTCTCGCCTTCCCCCTCGTGCCGAAAACTGTTGAGGAACCTCTGAATGCCCTCCGCCCCTAAGGGCCGTATCTTAATCATCGACGACGAAGAAGACATCCGCGAATCTCTCGAAACGCTACTCTCCCTCGAAGGCTACTCCGTCGAACTCGCCCCCCTTGCCAACGCCGGCCTTCGCCGCATGGAAGAATCGACTTACGACCTCGTCTTGCTTGACCTCATGATGCCCGATAAGTCGGGCCTCGAAGTCCTCGCCGAAGTCCGTCAACGCGATCGCTCCACGCCCATCTTCCTCATCACCGCCTACGGCTCCATCGACGTCGCCGTCCGCGCTCTCAAGTCCGGCGCCAACGATTACTTCTCCAAGCCCTGGGACAACGAAAAACTCCTCATCGAAATCGACCGCCAGATCGCCAAGGGCCACCTCGAACGCGAAAACGTCGAACTCAAACGCGCCCTCAAGCAGCGCTACTCCTTTCCCAACATCGTCGGCAAAAGTGAGCGCATGCTCAAAGTGCTCGACCTCGTCACGCAAGTCGCCCCCTCCCGCGCCACCATCCTCATCACCGGCGAAACCGGCACCGGCAAAGAGCTCATCGCCAAGTCCATCCACACCAACTCCACCCGCTCCGAACAACCCTTCATCGCCGTCAACTCCGGCGGCCTCCCCCCCGACCTCCTCGAATCCACCCTCTTCGGCCACGTCAAAGGAGCTTTCACCGGCGCAATCGCTTCCCACAAAGGCGTCTTTGAAACCGCCAATCGCGGCACCATCTTCTTCGACGAAATCGGGAACATCTCCCTCGAAACCCAAGCCAAGTTACTCCGCGTCATCCAGGAACGCGAGTTCATGCCCCTCGGCTCCACCGACGTCATGCAAGTCGACGTCCGCTTAGTCGCTGCGACTAACGAAGACCTCAAGAAGTTAGTCGAGGAACGCCGCTTCCGCGAAGATCTTTACTATCGCCTCAACGTCATCAACATCCCCCTGCCCCCCTTGCGCGACCGCAAAGAGGACCTCCCCCTCCTCATCCAGCACTTCTTCGATCGCTTCTGCCAGGAAAACGCAAAATTCCTCACCCCCGCCGGCAAATCCTCCCTCCAATTCGAACCCGACGCCCTCCAACTCCTCGTCGAACACAACTGGCCCGGTAATGTTCGCGAACTCGAAAACGCCGTCGAACGCGCCGTTGTCCTCTCGAATGGGCCGGTCGTCCCGGTCACCGTCCTCCCCGATTCGCTCCTCCATTCCGGCGGCATAAAAATTCGTACGGACTCGACTGGCAACGTTCCCTCCGACGCCTCCCTCTACGAAATCGTCGCCGCCTTCGAACGCCAGCGCATCATTCAAGTCCTCGAAACCGTCAACTATTCCCAGACCGAA
>JBBRIO010000268.1:0-7161 GCA_038220855.1 Bryobacterales bacterium
AGCCGGCGCTGCTGAAACTGCCGGTAGCCGCGGCCGCCGACCCGGTGATTGCCGCCGCGAGAGAGGAAGCGACGAATTTTACGGCGTCGCTGCCCAATTTCCTGGTTCTGCAACACACGCTCCGTTACATGAGTGCGACGAATCCGCCGGATTGGAATGCCCTCGATACGGTTTCTGCCGACGTGGTCTGCGTGAATGGCCAGGAGGAGTATCGCAACATCAAGATCAACGGTAAGCCGACGAAGGCTGCGGCCGAGAAGACCGGCGCTTGGTCCACGGGAGAGTTCGTCACCACGCAGCAGGATATTCTTTCGCCCATGACGGCGGCCCAGTTTTCCAAACGCGGGACTGATCGCATCGGTGGCCGAACTGTACTCGTATACAATTTTTCGGTCAAACAACCTTTTTCCCATTGGCAGGTGCACTCCACCGATGAAGGAAAGATGTACCGTCCTGGCTATAAGGGCACGATGTGGATCGACCAGGAGACTAACCGGGTGATGCGGATCGAGCAGCAGAGCCTAAGCTTCCCGGGGGACTTTCCGTTCGACAAGGCGGAGATCATCCTCGAGTACGATTTTGTGCGCATCGATAACAGGATGTTTCTGCTGCCGGTGCACAGTGAGAATATGATCTGCCAGCGCGGATCGAATAACTGTAGCCGGAACGAAATCAACTTTCGGAACTACCGAAAGTTCGGGGCGGACTCCAAAATCGATTTCGAGAAGAACTGACCTGCTACACTAGAGAAAGGTTTTACTGTCGAAGGTCCCACTCAGGTTTTCCGGGGGACCATTGTACGCCGGACGAACCGGCGTCTCCTCTCCTGATTTGTTCGGCAGGGAGAGTCTGATCCGGGACAATCGGCACGGTACGAACTGGAGGCTGCATGGCTAGAGCACACACAACATTCAAGAAACGGCAGAAAGAGTTCGCGCGCATGGAAAAGTCGCAGGAGAAAGCGGCTAAGCGGGTACAGAAGAAGACCGACGGCACAGGACGAGAGCCTGGATCGGGCCCTGAGATCGAGACGGAGCCCATCGACTCGTTCACGCTTCCGCCGGAAGAGCGCACCGTTTAAGCTGCCCCACCCTGGGGTTATTACTTCATTCTAAAGTTCAAAAGGCCCCCGTCTCCGGGGGCCTTTTCTCGTTTCTAGCCCTTGAATGAGATTCGCCAGATCTTATTGTTGCCGTCTTCGCTCAGCAGTAAGCTCCCATCGGCGAGCTGCAACAGCCCCACCGGACGGCCCCAAACTTCTTTGCTGTCTTCGCCGAGCATGAACCCGGTGAGGAAATCCTCGGGCTTACCGGTGGGTTTTCCGCCCGAGAAGGGGATAAAGACGATCGAGTAGCCGGTGCGCTTGGCTCGGTTAGAGGACCCTCGGTAGGCTACAAATGCTCCGTTGTGGAACTTGGCGGGGAACTGCTTGCCCGTGTAGAAGGCGAAATCCATCGCGGAGGAGTGTGCCCGGAGGACCATATCGGGTTCGATCGCCCTTTTGACGGCGGCCGGGTTCTTTCCTTTGTGACGCGGCTCTTCGTTGCTTCCGATGTAGGCGTATGGCCAACCGTAGAACGCACCCTTCTTTACGGAAGTGAAGAAATCGGGCACGAGGTCCTCGCCTAGGCCATCGCGTTCCTGCACGGTAATCCAAGGCTTGCCGCTCTGGGGGTTCATCCGGATATTTACGGCGTTCCGCAGGCCGGTGGCAAAAATCTGTTTGCCGGTGCCATCGGGGTTATAGACATGAATCGCGGCGCGGTCTTCCGGATCGCCGTCCTTGATATTGTCACTCGAACCCACCGACAAATAGAACTTCTCGCCCTTCGGGTCGAAGGCGATGCCACGAGACCAGTGGCCCTTGCCGTATCCCTTTAGCGCAACCACTTCCTCGCCAGCCCCCACCGTCAACGCCCTCGCATCGAGCTTGTAGCGTTTAACCGATTCGGCCTCCGCGACGTACAGGTACTCTTTCCACAACGCCATCCCGAACGGCCGGTCGAGGCCGGAAATGAAGGTCTTGGGCTGCTTCTGATTGCCCGGGCCGATGATGGCAACGCTGCCTTTGGGCAGACTCTCGGTCACCAGGACGGCACCGCCGGGCAGTTCGAGCATGATCCGGGGCTTCTGAAAGCCGGTGGCGAACTCCTCGGCGACAAAGCCAACCGGTAGTTTCAGCTGAGCGCCTGCCGGTCGCGGAATCAATTTCGCGCCGTTGGCTACCGAGCTGGCCGGGTTCGGTTCCGGCAGCTCAAACTTCTTATTCTTCGCCCAAGCGAGACTACTCAGCCCGAGCGCACATCCCAAAAGTTTCCGTCTCTGCATACAGAGGCAGTCTATCATTCCTACTTCTGGGTTAGCTTTCGGATAAACTCGATGGTCGGTTTCGGGGCCTCAAATTCGGCTTCCTGCAGGACGTTTCGTCCGAATCGGTCTTTGGCGTTGAGGTCGGCGCCACGGTCAACCAGGTATTGAATCATCTCGTGGTCACCGAAGCGAGTGGCGGTATGCAGAGCGGTTCCGCCGCCCGGGCGGGCCTCGTTGACGTCGCCGCCGAACTCCACCATCAGCTTCACCGCTTCCAGCTTCCGACTTTGGGCGGCCAGCATGATTCCGCCGGCACCATCCGAAGATTTGGCATTTGGGTCCGCACCCAATTTCACGAGTTCCCGCATCATGGCCGCGTCACCACGTTCCGCCGCCGTCAGAAAGGGCGTGAGGCCGAAGCTGCGGAACGCATTTGGCTGGCCACCTTGGCGGGTGGTCTTCGCGGTCAGGTCAGCGCCGCGGGCGACCAGCGCGTTCACAAGTTCGAGCTTGCCGAGCCGCACGGCGTCGTGGAGGGGGGTGCTGCCGTTGGCGTCGCGGAGGTTCACTTCGGCCCCGTAGTCGAGCAAGAGCCGCGCCACGGGTTCGTGCCCGCGTCCCAGGGCAAGAAGGAACGGCGTCGAGCCGTTGGCGGCTTTCTGCAGGGGGTCGGCTTTGGCGGCCAACAGGAGCTTGACGGTCGCTAAGTCGCCTTTCTGCGCGGCGAACAGCATGGGCGTGAAGCCACTCTGCGATACCGCACCGGCGGCGGCCCCATTGTCGAGCAGCAGGGTAACCAGGTCGGCGCGGCCAGCCGCCGCAGCCCACATCAGCGGCGTCTGCCGCAAACGACTTTCGGCGACATTCACGGCGGAGCCGTTTTCAATCAGTAACTTCACCAATTCGACATTGCCATTCTGCACGGCACCCATCAGCGGCGTTTCTCCGCTCCACCGGGCCGCATCTACCTTGGCCTTCGCGCCCACTAGTAAGCGGGCCATCGCCACGTTGCCCTGCCCGGAGGCCAACGTCAGAGGCGTTTCTCCATTCTCGTCAGCCACGTTCGGGTTGGCCCCCGCCTGCAAAAGGGCGCTGGCAATTTCCACGTTACCGCGGCTGACGGCCCAGCCTAGGGCGGTGGAGCCGTCGGGTCGAGCCGCGTTCAGGTCCGCGCCGGCCTTCACCAAGCCGAGGACGGTCCGCTGATCTCCATTTTGCACCGCTTCAAAAAGTCGACCGTCCGCCCCGTGCATCAAGAAAGGCAATAGGAGCGAGAGGGAGAACCGTTGCAACGAGTACATGAAGAAATGATATTCTTTCTGTACAGGGAGCGGAAGCCCCGGGCTTTAGACTATCTATGTTTCGACCAGTTTTCTGCTTCGTCACCGCCAGCTTTGCCGCGTTCGGCCAGAACGCGGAAACTGCGCAATTCCTGTTAAAAAGCTACTGCCAAGGCTGTCATAACGACCAGACGAAGACAGCGAGCTTTTCTGTCGATGCCGTACGGACGGAGGACGTGGCGACGCACGCCGACGCCCTTGAAAAGGTACTGCGGAAAATTCGAACCGGCGAGATGCCGCCGCCCGGTCTACCCCGTCCGAAGCCCGAAGCCTCCGCCGCTGTGACGCATTGGCTCGAAGGCCAGCTCGACCAGAACATCGCTACTCATCCTAATCCGGGCACGCCGGCGGCCCATCGGCTGAACCGCGCCGAGTACGCCAACGCGGTTCGCGACCTTCTCGCTCTCGATCTCGATCATTCCGGCAGCCTCCCGGCCGACGATTCCGGCTACGGTTTCGACAACATCGGCTCCGTGCTGACGGTCTCTCCGCTGCTGCTGGAAAAGTATATGGCTACGGCCCGCCGCGTTAGCCGCCAAGCGCTGGGGACGACGAAACTCAGCCCGCTGGTCGAGAAGTTTACGGCCGCTCGGGCAGGTACGTCCGACACTGGCGATGAGCTTCCGTTGGCCACGCGGAATGGCCTCACGATTAAACACTACTTTCCGGCCGACGCCGAGTACGTGTTCACGGTTCGGGTGCGTGGCAATCCGGATCCGACGCTTCCTCCGGCTAAGCTCGATGTCCGGGTGGATGGCGTGCGCACGAAGCTGTTTGACACTGTTTACACCAACGCCGAAGAATCACAGAATAGCCGGAACTTTGAAGTCCGGGTGCCGCTCAAAGCGGGCGTGCATACGGTCGGTGCCAGCTTCCTGGCGGAAGCGACGAGGTCGGAATCCACGGCCGGCATGAGCACCGGCCGGTTCGGTCCTCCACCGGCGTCGCTGACCCAACTCGAATACGTTTTGATTGGCGGACCGTTCAACCCTGCCGGACCGGGCGACACTCCCAGCCGCCGCCGGATCTTCCAGTGCACGGAAAAGAACGCGGCCTGCGCCGATAAGATTATTGCCACCCTCGCCCGTCAAGCGTACCGGAGACCGGTTACGGCGGCCGACCTGGCTCCGCTGAAAAAGCTTTACGCCGGTGCGGCAAACTTCGACGCCGGCATCGAAATGGCGCTCCGGGCGATGCTTGTTTCGCCAAACTTTCTGTTCCGGGTGGAGTCGAACGCGGCCACGCCGCTGAATAAGGTGAGTGACCTCGAACTCGCCTCCCGGCTTTCGTTCTTTTTATGGAGTTCGCTGCCGGATGAAGAGTTGCTTGGCCTGGCTGAAAAGAAGCAGCTTCGGCCCGTCGTGAGCGCGCAAGTGAAGCGGATGCTCGCCGACCCCAAGAGCAAGGCGCTCGTCGATAATTTCGCTGGGCAGTGGCTGCACCTGCGCAACGTCCCGATTTGGCGCCCGGACCCGGAGAAGTATCCGCAGTTTGACGATTCGCTCCGCGCGGCGCTGCAGAAAGAGACCGAACTGTTCTTTGCCTACATCGTGAAGGAAGATCGGCGCGTCATCGATTTCTTAAACGCGGACTATACGTTTCTAAACGAGCGTCTGGCCCGGCATTATGGGATTCCGAACGTTCGCGGAAACTATTTCCGTAAGGTAGCCTTGTCGAATCCGGAGCGCGGTGGCCTGCTTTCGCATGGCAGCATTCTCACCGTGACGTCGTATCCGACGCGGACCTCACCGGTTCTCCGCGGGAAGTGGATTCTTGAAAACATCGTCGGCGCGCCTCCTCCTCCGCCGCCGCCGGACATCCCGGATTTGGCCGATAGCGCCAACACCTCCGCCAAGGACCTCCGCGCCGCGCTACAAGCGCACCGGGCTAAAGCGGCCTGCGCTTCCTGCCACAATCGACTGGACCCGCTCGGCTTCGCGTTGGAAAACTACGATGCCACCGGCAAGTTCCGGGCGGAAGAGGGCGGCACCAAGATCGATGCTTCCGGCTCGCTGCCGGGCGGGGTCCTGCTCGATGGACCCGGCGATCTGAAAAAGATTCTGTCCGACCGCCACGAAGAGTTCGTCGACTGCCTGACCGAAAAACTGCTTACCTATGCCTTGGGCCGGGGCTTAGAACATTACGATATGCCGGCCATTCGCAAGATCCGTCGCGATTCCGCCAAGACTGATTATCAGTTTTCGGCGCTCGTCAACGCGATCGTCAGTAGCGTACCATTTCAAATGAGAAGGACCCCGGAACGATGATCATCTCGAAAAAAGCATTGAATCGCCGCACGCTGCTGCGTGGTTTTGGCACGGCCCTGGGCCTTCCCCTGTTCGACGCCATGATTCCGGCGTTGACGCACGCCGCGCGGACGGCGGCGGCACCGATCAACCGCATGGCGTTCTGTTATGTCCCGAACGGGATCATCATGAACCACTGGACGCCGCAGGCCGATGGCAAAACCTTCGATTTCCCGAAGACGCTGCAGGCTCTGGCGCCGTATCGGAAAGATCTGCTGGTATTGTCCGGCCTTGACCACTACAACGGCCAATCGCTCGGCGACGGTGCCGGTGACCATGCCCGCGCGGGTGCCACTTGGCTGACCGGCGTTCATCCGAAGAAGACGCAGGGCGCTGATATTCTGTCCGGAATTTCGGTTGACCAAGTTGCCGCTCGCGAGATCGGCGGCAAGACGTTGCTGCCGTCGCTTGAGATCGGCTTAGAAGATTCTCGGCTGGTCGGCGGCTGCGACAGCGGTTATAGCTGCGCCTACAGCAACACGGTCTCCTGGCGTTCGCCCACCACCCCGCTACCGCCTGAGATTAACCCGCGCGCCCTGTTTGAGCGCCTGTTCGGGGACGGTGATTCCACCGACCCGGCCGCCCGCGCCGCTCAGGCCAAGGAAGACCGCAGTATTCTCGACTTTGTTCGCGAAGACGCCGCCCGGCTCGGCATGCAACTCGGCACCTCCGACAAACGGAAGCTGAGCGAGTACATGGAAGCAGTCCGCGAGATTGAAAAGCGGATTCAAAAGAGCGAGCAGCCTAACGAAAGGGCGGCCGCCCTGCCGGCGGTGGACCGGCCCGGCGGCATTCCGCCCACGTTTGAAGAGCACATTCAATTGATGTTCGATCTGGTGACGGTCGCCTTCCAGGCCGACCTCACGCGGGTCGTGACGTTCATGATCGGACGAGAAGGCGGCAATCGGACCTATCGTTCGATTGGCGTGCCGGACGCGCACCATGGCCTTTCCCACCATTTTAACGACCCCGCGAAGATCGACCGTCTCCAGAAGATCGACCAGCATCACGTCGAGATGTTCAGCTACTTCCTCGGCAAGTTGAAGGGCGCCAAGGACGGCGAGGGCACGCTGCTGGATAACTCTATGGTCGTCTATGGCAGCAGCATCAGCGATGGCAACAAGCACGAGCATTTGAACCTGCCGACGGTACTCGCCGGTGGCGGGGCGGGCAAGATCCACGGCGGTCGGCACATTCGGTTCAAG